>NZ_CEZFMW010000153.1:0-6335 GCF_982993085.1 Thalassobacter sp.
ATTCTTTACAAAATCAGCAGCAAACTGGCTAATCCGCACGTTCAACTCGCCCGAGAACTGCTGGCGCATGCAAGAATTGGTATGCGCAGTTGAGGTGTTTTCATAAGTTAGATCACGGTCCACTACCAAAACGGTGCCGTCGAAATCCTTGTCATCTGACAAGAACCATGCAGCAGATGCACCCATGATGGCACCGCCGATGATCACAACGTCATAAGATGTGTTTTTTGGGGCTTGTGTTTTCATAGTGTCTCTCCCTGAGCGACGGCGGCTTCAACGTCTGCGATGTCTGCTGCGGATAGGTTGTAGTCCCGTGCAGCTGTTTCAGCGGATATATAGCCGCGCGCCAGATCACGTTTGACCAGATCTTTGGACCGTTCCGATGGCTCGCCGTAGCCAGCGCCCCCGGGGAAGGCCATGACAACGCGGCGCCCATGGGCCACGAATTGTTTGCCTTTGCCATTCATCGGGGTGCCATCGTCTTGTGCGATTGTGGTCGTGGCGCCTGCGCCGCCGCCACGACGCCCGCGCGCAGGATGATCAACACGGTCGAACATCGCTTGGATATCAAACTCGTGACCTTCTTGCGCGCCGACTTCCATGTATTGACCAAGGCCGCCACGTGTCTTGCCCGCGCCACCACTGTCAGGCCGCAGTTCTTTGCGCCAGATGATCACAGGGCCAGCGTGTTCTGTCGCCTCGATCGGCATGGTCATTACGCCGGATGGAAAGGCGGTCGCGTTCAAGCCGTCATGCGCAGGTCGCGCGCCTGAACCGCCAGAGTTGAATGTCAGCACCTCGGACCGCCGCGCGTGCCCTGGGGCAGAGGCATCCATGCGCGGGCGCAAGGAAACTTGGAAGTTACACAAGCAACCCGCGCCTTCCGCGGGCACCAAACCTGGCACGATCTTGTCAAACGCATCATAAACCGCGTCAGGCACGAAGTGTCCGACAATATGGCGCAACGCGACGGGGGCCGGATGCAACGCATTCACGATGGAGTTTTCCGGTGCCGTGATCTCAAACGGGGCGAGCGATGCCGCATTGTTGGGGATTTCGGGAGCAATCGCGACTTTGAGTGCGTAACATGCATAGGCTTTGGCATAGACCAGCGGGCAATTGATGCCTTTCTTGTCTAAACCTGATGACCCGGTAAAGTCGGACACGATCTTTTCGCCCTCAACACTCACCTTGACCTTCAAAGTGATCGGCTTGTCGAACCCATCCATTGTCATCTCGCCTTCCGCTGTCTGCTGCGGCAGGGCTGCGATCCGTTCGATTGTCGCGCGGCGTGAATTCTCAAGAATAAAATCTGCGATGCCGTGTAAATCCGTCAGGTTAAATTCTTCCATCATCTCGATCAGACGGCGGTGGCCAATCTCATTGCAGGTCGCCAGTGCATAGATATCGCCGATCAACTGATCGGGTTCGCGCACGTTGCCGCGAATGATCCGTGTCAGGGTTTCGTCAACGTTGCCGCGATCTGCAAATTTCATGATCGGGATATACAGGCCTTCTTCATAGATAGATTGCGCATCCGCCCCAAAACCGCGCCCACCAATGTCAACGATATGGGCTGTGCAGGCAAAGAAGCCGACGTGTTCACCCTGATGGAAAGATGGGGTCACCATGGTAATGTCATGCAGGTGGCCTGTGCCTTCCCACGGATCGTTGGTTATATAGACGTCTCCATCGCAGATGTTCTCAGGCCCGATCCGGCGGATAAAATGCGCAACCGCATCGGCCATGGCGTTGACGTGGCCGGGTGTGCCTGTGACGGCTTGCGCCAGCATCTGCCCCGCGACATCGTAGACACCCGCAGACAGATCGCCGGCCTCACGCACAGAGGTCGAAAATGCAGTCCGGACAAGGGCTTGCGCCTGTTCTTCAACAACAGAAATCAAGCGGTTCCACATGACTTGGTAGGCGACCTTTGAATGCTCAGTGGTCATTGGTTTATCCCTTCACGCCATTTAATGCGCGCGCCTTGCGCGCGACTACGTCAATGCAGCCATCGGGCTGGCGGATTGCATCCCGACTAGCGGGCACTATGATTGTGGTTTCATCCTCAACAATCGCTACCGGACCATGCGCCCGTTGACCTGCGGACATGTCAAAGCGGTTCACAATCTGCGAGTCGAGGTATTTGGCAGATGCCGCGTCAAACAGCTGGCGCTGACCAGCAGCGATGGCTGCATCAGACCCATCAGTTTCATCCATCCGCGCGACCTGTTCGGGGGGAGTTGTGGCATTGACGGACCAAACAGTAATCTCAATATCCATGCCCTGAACGGGGCGCCCGAACAATTTGGTGTAATCTTCGATAAACCGCGCCTCAAAGGTGGCAGCGTCCGGGTTCATTGCTTGGTCTTCGGTCAACTCGATCGGGATTTCCCAACCTTGGCCAGTATAACGCATGTAGACTTTGAATTCTGACAAGATCGGGCTGACCTCATCACATGTCCGCACAAAACCTGTGGCTTCGGTCTTCAGGTCAGTCAGCAGCCCCTTAATCCGTTCGCCGTCAAAGTTTGACAGCTTCATATAGACAGAGCGGTTCGCTTCAAAACTGAACGGGGCGCGTAAAAACCCAATAGCAGAGCCAACGCCTGCCCCCGGTGGGACCAACAAACGTTCCACGCCCAGCTTTTCGCACAAGCGACCCGCATGCAGCGGGGCCGCACCGCCAAAGGCGATCATGGTGTATTCAGAAAGGTCCTCGCCGTTTTCCACAGCATGTACCCGCGCGGCATTGGCCATATTCTCATCGACGACCTCTGCCACGCCGAAGGCAGCTTCGACAGCGTCCATGTCCAAGGTTTCGCCGACGTTGTTCATCAGGGCGGCCTTGGATTGATCCGGGTGTAATTTGATTGACCCGCCTGCAAAATTTTCAGGATCCAACTTGCCCAAAACGAGGTCGGCATCCGTTACAGCGGGGCGTTTACCACCCCGCCCGTAGCATGTAGGCCCGGGTTCGGAGCCCGCACTTTCTGGACCAACACGAATTTGGCGCATCGCATCCACATGGGCCAGAGATCCGCCGCCCGCGCCAATCTCGACCATGTCGATCACCGGGATAGAGATCGGCATGCCCGACCCCTTTTTGAACCGGTACGTGCGGGCAACTTCGAACACACGGGATGTTTTGGGGGTCTGGTTTTTGATCAGACAGATCTTGGCCGTGGTGCCGCCCATATCGAAGGACAACACCTTATCAAGGCCATAGCGCGCCGCGATATGCGCTGCGAATACAGCGCCGCCCGCAGGACCGGATTCGACCAAACGCACGGGGAAATCAGCAGCATTCTGGATCGAAATAATCCCACCACCCGAATGCATCAGGAAGATACGACAAGCCACGCCCTCACCCTTCAGGCGGCCCTCAAGACGGCCCAAGTATGACGCCATCAATGGCTTGATATAAGCATTGGCCACCACGGTGTTAAACCGCTCATACTCGCGCATTTGCGGGCTGACCTCGGAAGAGATCGATACAGCCACATCAGGTAGCTTTTCGGCCAGTACATCGCGCACCAGTTCTTCATGTGCGGGGTTCAAGTAGGAATGAATCAGGCCGACGGCAACGCTTTCAAATCCAGCTGCTGCAATTCTGTCGACAACGGCCTCAACCTCAGCGCGGTCAATATCGACCAAGACCGCGCCATTGGCATCAACGCGCCCGCCAACCGTAAACCGCATCTGACGCGGCAGCAGCGGATCAGGCAGGTTCAAGTTCAGATCATATTGCTCAAACCGCGACTCAGTGCGCATCTCGATCACATCACGAAAGCCCTCGGTTGTGATCAGCGCCGTCTTTGCGCCACGCCGTTCAATCAGCGCGTTGGTGGCCAAGGTGGTGCCATGAATGATCTGGTTAATCTGGCTTGGATCAACGCCCGCTTTGGCGCACACCTGATGCATCCCATCGATGATGGCGTTTTCGGGTGCGGCATAGGTCGTCAGAACTTTCGTAGAAAACGACCTTCCGTCGCTTTCCAATACAACGTCCGTGAATGTGCCGCCAATATCAACGCCAAGGCGGTTGGAAGTTGCTGTCATCGGATGCTCCTGCAATGGGTTTCATCAACCATTTGCCCCATTGACGCACGACAAATCAAATCAATTAAAATTTTTACCCTAATAGATTTTATTGATCCTGCATTGCGACACTCGCGATTTGTGCCGCTTTGCCAACGTAACGCGCCGCGCGAGCAGGAGCATAGCGGGCATGAAACTCCAGAGGATCAGGCAGCCAGTCGCTCTCAATCTCTTGCAGGTGCCCTGCAGCGACGTCTTTCTCTACAAGCCGCGCAGGCAGCAAACCAACGCCGAGACCTTCAAGAACCATGGGGCGACAGGCCGACAGCGCGCTGGAATGGACGATACGCCCCGCTCCCAATCCACGTGCCTTGACTATATCATGTAAGGCCGCGCACGCCTGCGTGTGCTTGGCATGGGTCAGAACAGTCAGATCAAGCAAGTCGGCAAGCGTAGGATTAGCATTGAGACTTTGACTAAGCTCAGCATTAGCCACCCAACAATAGCGCTCCTGGCCCAAAGGAGCGTTGACGAAACTTTTGGATTTGTAGGGTCCGGTTTGCAAGGCAAGATCGAGCTGACCTTCCATCAAACGCGCCTCAATTACGGTAGAAAGGTCGACCTCTAGTTGAATGCGCAGCTTGGGATATGCGTCCTTCATCAAGCGTAAAAAACGCTGCAACCACGTACACGCCACAAGCTCTGTAACACCAAGCCTTAGTGTTTCCTCAATCAACTCCTGACGACCCGCCTCTTCAATAAGCGCCTCTGCAGCCCACAGAACATCGCGTGTCTTGTTCAGTAATTTTTCTCCATCTGTCGTAAGGCGCAGCGAACCTGCATCACGGATAAGTAAGATCACATCCAGCGCGGTTTCGAGGGCTGTGATCCGAGCGGAAATGTTAGGCTGTGTGGTGCCCAGGGCTGAAGCGGCAGCACGAAATGTTCCGCTATCAACGACAAAGGCAAACGCCTCTAATTGCTTAAGCGTCAATTGACTCTTTATCATTTTAGCCTCGGCAATAGATTTAGATTATCGACAAGCTACCCCTTCAGGCCACGTCAGCAAGGTATTTTTTCTAGACAAGGTGCTATTAAAGAATGCCGTTTCCGCAAAAACGTCATTCGAACCCTGGGCAGCATCTGTCACATTTGGGCTTAATAAAGCCTAATACGCTCCCAGAGACGGCCCGTCCTAGCTCCTGCTGACACCAGTCATTTAATCCGATGCTTTGTTTTCGGTGCCGGCGCGGTGCTGAGGTCTAGGTTTAGGGGAGAATTGCAGGGCATTTTATGCTAGGCGCCCAACTTCCTGCAGTTCCCCATAGGCGCGAAGCTTGGAACAAAGGGCGGATCATAGGCCAGAAACGACCGCGGCTGCCCAAACGGGCTGGGCGATACACGCGCGCCTTGAACTTGAGAGCCATCCCGTCCTAGCCCCCGTAAGGTAAGTGAACCGCAGCGCTTGTGCCTACATAGCGCCGCGGTCCTACAAATCCGCATAGAAAACGGGCACGTCCCGCCAGCGCATCGCTTTGCGGTGCTTTTACCTTGGCTTTCACTTTTGGCAGCGCTTGCGCGTCTTTGATCGCAGTCAGCGGGTTCTCACCGGACCGCATAACCTTGGACTTCGCCACATCCGGCACCGTCTTGATGCGTTGCGCCAGCCGCTTGGCGGTCTCGTGCTTTTCCGTCCAGATTGGACCAAGGCACATCATCACCTCAGCTGGATCAACGCTATCAATCGGCATTCTGCCAATCTTGGGAAACGCAAAGTATTGATCCATTGCTGGCCATGCTTGGCGTTCTTCCAAGTTGGCTGCCGATCAATGTGCACCTTTTGGGCAACTTCCTCAAACGTAGGAATCTCGCGTTTGGCATTGAAACGCGGCTTCACCCCCTGCTTGGCCATTCGGCGGCATTCCAGCGCGCGTTCACGCGCTTGGTTGAGCGTCACAATATCCGCACCGCACGATCCAGCGCCGCGCGCCGGATGGATCAACCACTAAGTAAAGGCCACTGCCATCCCCGTGACGCCCAGCGCCAAGATTCTCCACCAGCTTCTTTGACAGCTTTCCAGATAGGGCCATTAAAAATACCACATTCCATACCACTCAAGGTATAGATCTGGGCACTATCGAAAGAAATTCGATACCACTGACAAGCAACGCCAATCCGCACAAAACAAAAGAAAAAGGCCGCTCAAAGCGACCCATTCAAATCAGTGAAAAATGAAAATTGGCGGAGGGAGCCAACCTGGCCGCTAACTCTCTCCCGTGCCAGAGGCAGCCATT
>NZ_CEZFMW010000154.1:0-6265 GCF_982993085.1 Thalassobacter sp.
CCCTGAAAATTGGCACACGTGGCTCACCCCTCGCTTTGGCGCAGGCGTATGAAACGCGGGCCCGACTGTCCAAAGCCTTCGATCTTCCGGAAGAGGCCTTTGAGATCGTTGTGATACAGACGACGGGCGACCGCGTACTTGATCGCCCGCTCAAGGATATTGGGGGCAAGGGGTTATTCACCCGCGAAATCGAAGAGGACATGCTGTCAGGTAAAATTGACATCGCCGTGCACTCAATGAAGGACATGCCTGTGCTTCAGCCGGAGGGTTTGCTGCTTGATACCTACCTTCCGCGGGAAGACGTGCGGGACGCGTTTGTGTCGCCGCATCACTCGGGCCTTGCGGACCTGCCAGAGGGCGCGGTTGTAGGCTGCTCTAGCCTGCGTCGCCGGGCGCAATTGGCCAACCGTCGTCCAGACGTTCAACTGGTTGAATTTCGTGGTAACGTGCAGACGCGCATGAAAAAACTCAATGATGGCGTCGCGGTTGCGACCTTCCTTGCAATGGCCGGACTAAATCGTTTGGGCATGGATGACGTGCCGAAAACCGCCATCTCTGAGGACGACATGCTGCCCGCCGTAGCACAGGGTGCCATCGGCATTGAACGTCGCGCAAACGACAGCCGCGCGGCCGCGATGCTAGAGGCGATCCACGACATCCCCACAGGCCAGCGCCTTGCGGTGGAACGCAGCTACCTTGCCGCGCTCGATGGCTCCTGTGAGACCCCCATCGCGGGGCTTGCCATTCTGAACGGTGGGACCGTCGACTTCCGGGGAGAGATCCTGCGGCCAGATGGGTCTGAGATCATCGTGGACGCAGAAAGCGGTGCGATTGAGGACGGGGCAGAGATTGGCCGCGCCGTCGCGGCACGTATGCGCGCCAGCGCCCCTGACGACTTCTTTAGTTGGTTAACGGCCTAAAACCTGCGTTTACCAAATAGGCCTGCCCCAAGGGCGAGCCTAGGGCACCACCTTGCCCGGGTTCATTACATTGTCCGGGTCCAATGCGCCCTTGATCTGGCGCATCACGCCTAAAGCCACCGGTGATTTATGCCGCGCCATTGTCGACAATTGTGACCGCCCGACACCGTGCTCAGCCGAAATTGAGCCCCCCAACGATACGGTCACCCCATCGATAACTGCACGGACGGCATCCAGATGCGCAGGATCGTCTCGTGTTGGGTAAACAGCGTAATGAAAATTGCCGTCACCCAAATGCGCCACCGTAATATCGGTCGCTTCTGCATCCAGCTCGGCCAAACGCGCTTTGACCTCGGCCTCAAACAAGGCGACCTTCTCAAGCGGCACGCATACGTCAGTATCCACGATCGGTAGCTGCGTGAACTTGATCTCGGCCGACGCCTCTCGGATCGCCCAGATCGTGCGGCGCTGCGCCTCAGACGCGGCTAGTGTTGCGTCTAGGACGAGGCCATCTTCCATCAGCTGAGCCAACGTTTCGGCCAGTGGCGCGTCCATATCAGCGCCGCCCAGCTCCACCATGATCGTACACTCACCCGTCTGCAAAGGCACCGTCAGGTCGGGCCGATGTTGCGCCAAGCGTCGCATAAAATTGTGCGGCATATATTCAAACGCCTCAACCGCACCGCCACTGGCTGCCTGCAAGGCACGCAGGATTTTCAATGCGGCCCCCAGATCCGGCGCGGACAAAAGCGCGGTGGCGTACCCGACTGGCTTGGGAAACAGTTTCACGACCGCCGCAGTGATGATGCCCAGCGTCCCCTCGGCCCCGATGAAGAGATCGCGCAGATCATAACCAGAGTTATCCTTGTGCAGTTCGGTCATCATATCGAGCACCTCACCGCTGGCCAAAACAACCTCTAGCCCCAAGCACAGCCCACGGGTCGAACCATAGCGCACCACGTTTGAGCCACCCGCGTTGGTCGACAGGCACCCGCCGAGCCGCGCCGAGCCCTTGGCCCCAAACGACAGAGGAAAAATCAGGTCATGGGCATCAGCCGCGTCATGCAAAGATTGCAACACCACGCCCGCCTCAACCACAGCGATGCGAGCATCTGGTTTGATCGTGCGGATACGGGACATACGCTCTAGCGAAAGCATGACTTCGCCCCGGGCTTGGGTGCCGCCCACAAGGCCCGTGTTGCCGCCTACTGGCACAATCGCACCCCCTGCATCGGCCACGGCACGCACGACTGCCGCGACCTCAGCGGTATTGGCTGGGCGCACCACACACAGCGGCTCAGACGGGTAAACGCCTGTCCAATCACGGCTGTAGGCCGCGCAATCTGCGCCCTCCAGCACGTGACTTGGCCCCACGATGGCCCGTATCGCGTCGATCATTTTGGCCCCCTATGTGGTTTGGGTCGCAAATGGGTCTTGACGTACCCGCGCCCGCCCCGTAATTGGCGCGTCACGGCGGTATAGCTCAGTTGGTTAGAGCAGCGGAATCATAATCCGCGTGTCCGGGGTTCAAGTCCCTGTACCGCCACCACACTCCCCTTTTTCTGATACTAGCACACGCCTCTCATCGCGCCTTTTGCACGTTGTAAATACGTCACCCGAAATCGCGCGCTAGCTTGCGCGCGCTAGCTTGCGCGCGCATCCAGCAAGTTGGTCAGCCAATCGGGGTCCATCTCGGGCACGGAGGACAACAGAAGTTGCGTGTAATCCGGGTAGGGCGGCTCTAACACTTCGCTTTTCAGGCCCTGTTCAACCACTTTGCCTTCTAGCATCACGACAATCTCATCGCTGATCGCTTTGACGGTGGCGATGTCGTGGGTGATGAACAGGTAGCTGTAGTTGAACTCTTTCTGCAGGCGCAGCAGCAGCTTTAGGATACCTTCCTGCACGATCTGATCCAACGCGGAGGTAACTTCATCGCAGATGATCAACTCAGGCTCAGCGGCCAACGCGCGGGCGATACAAATCCGCTGCTTTTGACCGCCGGACAGCTCCGACGGAAGCCGGTCGAAAAAGCTATCGTCCAGCTCAATCATTTGAAGCAATTCGGACACGCGCGCATCACGAGCGCGCCCCTTTAAGCCCAGATAAAACTCAAGCGGTCGGCCGATGATCTCACCCACAGTTTGTTTGGGATTCATGGCGGTATCGGCCATTTGATAGATCATCTGGATTCTTTGCAGTTGCGCGCGACTGCGGTTTTTCAATTGTGGTGGAAGCGGCTCACCGTTGAACAGGACCTCGCCCTCGCTTTGCGGCAACAGGCCAGTAATGACACGGGCGGTTGTGGACTTGCCCGATCCGCTTTCGCCGACGACGGCGACGGTTTTACCGCGGGGCATCGTGATCGACACGTCGTGCAGAACCTTCACCACGCCGTAGGCCGCGTCGACGCCTTTGACCTCTAGGATCAGATCATCGCTGGTTTCCTCGGGTTTTTCCAAACCGCGTACGGACCAGAGAGACTTAGTATAGGGCATCTCGGGTGCGGTGAGCATTTTGCGCGTCTCGGCCTCTTCGACCTCTTCGCCATAGCGCAGGACTTTGATCACGTCGGCCATTTGGGCCACGACCGCAAGGTCATGGGTAATGTAGATCGCGGCGGTGTTAAACTCTTCGACGATCTTGCGCATTGAGGCGAGGACCTCGACCTGAGTGGTCACGTCCAGCGCGGTTGTCGGTTCATCAAAGATAATCAGATCAGGGCGCGGCGACATTGCCATCGCAGTCATCACACGCTGCAATTGCCCGCCTGAAACTTGGTGGGGATAGCGCGTGCCAATATTGCTGGGGTTGGGCAGTTGCAGTGCATCATACAGCTCAACCGCGTCCTCGCGGGGGTTGCCGTTCGGCGATAGGCCCGCGCGGTTCGTGGCTTCAACCGTTTGCTCGATCAAGCGGTGCGCCGGGTTGAAACTGGCGGCCGCTGATTGAGCGACATAGGCGATGCGTGTGCCCCAAAGAGGGCGTTTCTGCGCCTCAGACATGGAGGCGAGGTCCATACCGTCAAACAGGATTGAGCCACCGGTCAACTTGCAGCCCGGCTGGGTATAGCCCATCGCAGCTTTGCCCAGCGTGGACTTGCCCGCACCACTTTCACCGATCAGGCCCATGACCTCACCCCGGCGGAGTTGCAGGTTCACGCCCTTGATGATCGGGTGCCACCGTTCGTCCGAAAACCCGTCGATCCGGATGTCGCGCATATCAAGAAGAAGATCAGAGGTCATCGCGCAGCCCGGAGGTTTGTTGCAGGAACCAGTCCACGATGAAGTTCACCGCAACCGTCAAAAGTGCAATGGCCGCAGCCGGCAAAAGCGGAGTGAACGCAGCGCGCAGGTCAAACTGGGCGAACTGGATGAGTGACGCGTTTTCGCGCACCATCGACCCCCAGTCCGCAGTCGGTGGCTGAATACCCACCCCAAGGAACGAAAGCGCCGCAATTGTCAGGAACACAAAGGAAAACCGCAGGCCGAACTCGGCGACCATGGGTGGCAAGATATTGGGCAAGATTTCGCGGCGCATGACCCACGCGAGGCCTTCGCCGCGCAAGCGCGCGGCCTCGACATAGTCCATCACCACAACGTTCGCGGCGACCGCACGGGTCAAGCGGAACACCCGGGTACTATCCAACACCGCGATGATCACGATCAGCGACCACACCGTAGAGCCAAAGATCGACAGCAGCATCAGCGCAAAGATCAGCGATGGAATGGCCATCAACACGTCCACCGCGCGGGAAATCAGTTGGTCCAACCACGAACGGTTAATCGCCGCGATCAAGCCAAGCGATCCACCGATTGCAAAGGCCAAAAACGTCGTCGCAAGCGCGATCCCGATAGTGTTGCGCGCGCCATAGATCAGGCGTGTCAGGATATCACGCCCAATTTGATCAGTGCCGAACCAATGCTCATCTGACCACGGCGCATAGGCCGCAAATGAGCTGTCCGCCTCACCATAGGGTGCGATGAGCGGCGCAAAGACGGCGACGGTCAGATAGAACGTGACAACCAACAGGCCAAACCATGCAGAGATTGGGGCCTTGCGCAGAACAATCCATGCCCGCTGCGTGCGTGTCCGGCGGACCCGCACGGCGCCGACTTCGGCACTGGCGGTATATGTTTCGGGGGCGTCGCTCATCGGGGGTGCAAAAGCCTCGGGTTTGTGATGATGCCGATGATGTCGGCAATCAAGTTGAGCAGGATATACGTACCCGCAAAGATCAGCGCGCAGGCTTGCACGACGGGGATGTCACGCGTGGTGACGGCGTCGACCATCAATTGGCCGATGCCGGGATACACGAACACAACTTCAACCACGACGACGCCCACCACCAGATAGGCAAGGTTAAACGCAATTACCGTTGCAATCGGCGCCCAAGCATTCGGCAGGGCATGACGCAAAATGATCTCTCGCGGGGTGGCCCCCTTGAGGCGAGCCATCTCAATATAGGGCGACGCGAGGAGGTTTATGATAGCCGCCCGCGTCATCCGCATCATGTGCGCCACGATCACCAATGTTAGGGTCATCGCAGGCAGTGCCACGCGGTACAAACGCTCGCCCAGCGGGGTGTCAGCCTGCACATTCGCAAGGCTCGGGAACCACGGATTGATGGCCGCAAACACCAAGATCAAGATGTAAGCCACAAAGAATTCCGGTGTCGCAATCGTCGTAAGTGTCGTCACGTTCACCGCACGGTCATAAACCGACCCGCGATACAGTGCGGCCGTCAAACCCAGCAACAACGCAAGCGGTACCGCAATCATGGCGGTCACACCGGCCAGAAATAGCGTGTTCCACAACCGAGGCCCCACCAGGTCAACTACCGGGCGGGACCGATCCACCCCAGAGGATGACCGCCCCGAAAAGCTGGTGCCCAGATCACCTGTCGCGACGGCACCGACCCATTGGAAGTAGCGCACCACTGCGGGCTCATCGAGCCCCAGTTCATCACGAAAAGCAGCCACGGTTTCTTCGGTCGCGGCTTGTCCGAGAACAGCCTCGCCAAAATCACCCGGCAACATGGAGATACTGGAAAAGATGATCGCGGAGACCACGAACAACGTTGCAACGCCCAAGCCAAGCCGCTTGAGAACCGTTTTGAATACTGGATGCACTAGGTGCGTTCCCCTTTTGCGCCGCTCTGTGGCAGCTTTATGCCACATCATTGGTGTACAACGAGAAATTGTAAACAGCCTATCTGCGACCACCATCTTAACAATTACGACATTTTCCGGGAAAGCCCCTTCACAGTTGGGAATCCTCTGATACCATCGCGCGCAGACGTCTCCGGGCGGTGTGCGACCGGCACACGGCATAACGTATGAGAC
>NZ_CEZFMW010000155.1:0-6223 GCF_982993085.1 Thalassobacter sp.
GTGGTTTGGCTGTCTTCCAACGCCTCAAAGGCGGCCACGATTTGATCGCGCAGGGTGCGAAACCAGGTGGCGGCTTGGTCTTTGCGGGTGTCAAACATTTCGGTCATTCGGGTGTCTCCTTAGGTTGACACTAATTTATCATTGAAATCGCGAGCATGCCAGCGCTGTGGATACGGGTTGTTAGGAAAGGTGTGCTAACACTTTCGAGAGTTCACGTTCCTTTTGAGAGGTGTGGTTTTTTCGAGAAAGGGCTGGTTTCTCTGGAAATTTTGCGCGGGGTGTGTTCTTCTAGGTGCAATAATTCCGGGAGGGCAAAGCCCCCCATGACATAACGGCAGATCGGGCAGTGATTTGACGCAGATGATACAAAGGTTGGCTTTCGTAGCCGTCCTGTCGCTATGCATTGTGCTGGGCGGTGGGAAAGTGACGTTCGCGGCGCCCTATGCGGCGATGGTGATGGACGCGCGCACGGGTGAGGTGCTGCATTCGCGCAACGCGGATACGCGGCTGCATCCTGCATCTTTGACCAAAATGATGACGCTGTATGTGGCGTTTGAGGCCATCCGTTTGGGTGAGATTTCTTTGGACACGAGCGTGCGGATTTCGCGGTTTGCGGCGTCTGAGCCGCCTTCGAAGCTGGGGCTGCGGTCCGGGCAGAAGATCAAGTTGCGCTATCTTATCAGAGCGGCGGCTGTGAAGTCGGCCAACGATGCGGCGACTGCGATTGGTGAGGCTATCTCTGGGTCTGAGGCTGAGTTTGCCAAACGCATGACACGTACGGCGCGGGCGCTGGGCATGACGAACACGACCTTTCGCAACGCTCATGGGCTGACGCAGTCGGGGCACTTGTCGACCGCGCGGGATATGACTGTGATGGGGCGGCGGCTATTTTTCGATTATCCGCAGTATTACAATATCTTCTCCCGCAAATCGACGGATACGGGCATGGGAACTGTGCGCAATACGAACCGTCGTTTGCTGAGCAATTACCGTGGTGCGGACGGAATTAAGACGGGTTTCACGAATGCGGCGGGTTTTAACCTTGTGGCGAGTGCGGAGCGGGGCGAGGAGCGGATTATTGCGACTGTCTTCGGCGGTCGTTCAACCGTGACGCGGAATGCGCGCGTGGCGGAGTTGCTGGATATGGGGTTCAAGCGTGCGCCGAGCCATGCGGCTGTGCGCAAGCCTCGGTTACCTGTTTACGACGTTAGCCCGACGGCTGGCATGACCGCTGTCGCAAAGTCCAGTCGGCCCGTTGCGCGGCCCGATCGTGGGGCTTTGGGTGGTGACGTGTTGATTGCGATGAACAGTAGTAGCCCGAGTGGTGGTGCGGTGGTTCCCGCGCCCCGACCTGCGGATGATGCGTTGATCGACAGTGCAGATATTCAGCGTGAGGTGGTGACGCGGGCGGCTCGGTCCTCTGGTGGGCGGGTGTTTGGCATTCAGTTGGAGCCTCAGTCGACGCGCTATGCGGCGGACAAATTGTTGCTGCGCACAGCATTGCAAGAGATCGATACCTTGGACACAGCTTTGCGGCAGGTCACGAAACAACGGCAGGGATATATGCCTAGTTTTGTGGGCCTCAGCCAGCGAGAGGCGCAGCGCGCGTGTAGCCGGCTTTTGTCTCGGCAGGTGCAATGTGAGGTTAAGGACGGCTAATCACTGGAGGCGGCTTTTGTAGATAAGGCCGTTTCCTTTGCACTATTGCTGCCGTTTTACGCTGTGGCGGGCGGTGAGATTGTTTTGGCAGAGGGTCTCTGCCATCCGGTCCTTTTCGAGACTGCATCCCATTATGCTTATGTCGGTCAATCGAGCCCCTTTGGGGGAAGGTTGGGGTGTGATGCGGTGAGCGCGGGGCCGGACAATTGGGGCCGCGTTTTAGGAGGCTTTGCACGGTGGTGTTCTGGACAGATATGCCGGGCTTTCGTCGGTTGTTTGCCACGCTGTTGATGCGCGACCTTAGGGCGTTTGTTTTTAGATCTTGGGTCGGTTAGAGGCGTTTATGTCCGTTGAACGCACCACGAAATTTGCATCTTTGATTGTGATCGCCACAGGGGTTCTGTGGGGATTTTACTGGTTGCCCGTGCGGCAAATGGAGACGCTGGGCTTGGCGGGGCCTTGGGGGACGGCGGCGATTGCGGCGTCGTCTGTCGCGGGTTTGACGCCCTTTGCCCTGCGGTATTGGCGTGAGGCGACTGGGGCGCAGGCGGTGACGCGTTGGGCCTTGGTCATGGGCGGCGGGGCGTTTGCGCTGTATTCGATCGGGTTTATCTATGGGCGCGTCGCGCTTGTGATCCTGTTGTTTTTCCTCACCCCGGTTTGGAGCACGTTGATCGCGCGATACGTCATGGGCTGGCACACGCCGGTTTTGCGGTACGTCGCGATTGCGTTGGGGTTAGTTGGTCTGAGCCTGATGTTGAGTGCAGGGGGCGGTGCGCCGGTGCCCAAGTCGTTGGGGGAATGGTTCGGGCTGATTTCGGGGGTGTGCTGGTCGGTGACGACTACGGTCCTGCGGGCCAAGCCTGCGCTGCCGCCGGTTTTTGCGGCATGGCTGTTTTCGCTGGGCGCGTTGGCCACGGCGCTGTGCCTTGCGGTGGTGTTAGAGCCGATCCCAAGCGCCGTGACGCTGGCGCAGTTTGGGGTGGCGGCTGGAACCGGGTGGCTGTGGTGGGGTGTTTCGATTGCGGGACTTTTGTGGGCCACGGCACGATTGGACCCTGCGCGCGTCGGTATTTTGTTGATGGCCGAAGTGCTGATCGGGACGGCGGGTGCCGCGCTGTTGGCGGGTGAGGTTGTGACACCGTTGGAAGTGTTTGGGGGCGGTTTGGTCGTGCTGGCCGCCGTGCTGGAAGTTTGGCCGCAACGGGCCAAAGTGGCAAAAATTTGACGTAAGTACGGGAATCCGTACTGGTTTGGTTTGGGAATACGGTTAATGTTCTTTGTGTGTTCTAGATTAAAGAGTTTTGTTTTGTCTTGCTGCGAACCGGGCTTGTGGCGGTTTCTCTGGTCTTATTAAGGCTCCCGCCGCTACAGGATTTGGCCCCTGATCCACGGCCATACCCGGTACAACAGGAAAAGCGTCCCGCCAGCATGGGGCGTTTTTTCTTTTTGGGTCTACCAAGTGGTCTGATCCAAATGAAAAAGGCACCCGAAGGTGCCTTTTGCGATAGGTTTTGAAGCCCGCTTAAACGTGACGCTCAACCATCATCTGCTTGATCGACGCGATGGCCTTGGCTGGGTTCAAACCCTTGGGGCAGGTCTTGGAGCAGTTCATGATCGTGTGGCAGCGATACAGTTTGAAGGGGTCTTCTAGTGCATCGAGGCGTTCGCCTGTGGCCTCATCGCGCGAATCGATGATCCAGCGGTAGGCATGCAGGAGTGCTGCTGGCCCGAGGTATTTGTCGCCGTTCCACCAGTAGCTGGGGCAGGATGTTGAGCACGACGCGCACATCACACATTCGTACAGGCCATCAAGCTTTTTGCGATCTTCGATGGACTGACGCCATTCCTTGGCGGGGCGGTTGGTTTTGGTCTCCAGCCACGGCATGATGGAGGCGTGCTGCGCGTAGAAGTGGGTCAGATCGGGGATCAGATCTTTGACGACTTCCATGTGGGGCAGCGGATAGATTTTGATGTCGCCCTTCACCTCATCCATGCCGTAAATGCAGGCGAGTGTGTTGATGCCATCGATGTTCATCGCGCAGGAGCCACAGATGCCTTCGCGGCAGGACCGGCGGAAGGTCAGGGTTGGGTCGATCTCATTTTTGATCTTGATGAGGCCGTCCAAAACCATAGGACCGCAGGTGTCCATATCGACGAAATAGGTGTCGAGTTGGGGGTTTTTGCCATCCTCGGGGTTCCAGCGGTAGATCTGAAACTTGCGGACGTTGGTGGCGCCTTCGGGTTTGGGCCATGTTTTGCCCACGGTGATCTTGGAGTTCTTAGGCAGGGTAAATTGTGCCATGGGTCGCTCTCCTTAGGTGTCGTGTGTCGTCGGTGCGAGGGGGGCAGTCGACCATGGCGCGGTGGCCACGGTCGAACCCGGTCCGTATGGGGGGCTGAGGCTCAATACACCCGCGCTTTTGGCGCGATTTTCTTGAGATCAATGCCGCCTTCGTTGTGGCTGCTGAGGGGTTCGAGGTGAACACCGCGGTAGTCCAGCTTGGCCGCGCCGTTTTTGCCTGTGAACCAGACGAGGCTGTGCTTGCGCCAGTTTTCGTCGTCCCGGTTGGGGTAGTCCTCATGGGCGTGGGCGCCGCGGCTTTCCTTGCGGGCTTCGGCGGCTGTGATGGTGGCCACGGCATTGGGCATCAGGTTGGCCAATTCGAGGGTTTCCATCAGGTCCGAGTTCCACACGAGGCTGTTGTCGGTGACGGCGATGTCATCCATTTTGGAGGCGACGTCTTCCATCTTGTCCTTGCCCTCAGCGAGCGTCTTGTCGGTGCGGAAAACGGCGGCGTCGGCCTGCATGGTTTTCTGCATTTCGAGGCGCAGTTCGGCAGTGCCGACCTGACCACGCGCGTGACGCAGGCCGTCGAACCGGGCCAGAGCCATGTCGACGGAGCGCTGGTTCAGCTCGGGGTTGGGGGTTTTGGGATCGACGATTTGACCAGCGCGGATGGCAGCGGCGCGGCCAAAGACCACGAGGTCGATCAGTGAGTTAGAGCCCAGACGGTTGGCCCCGTGCACCGAGGCGCAGCCCGCCTCACCCACAGCCATCAGGCCGGGGGCGACGTTGTCGGGTTTATCCTTGGTCGGTGCGAGCACCTCGCCCCAGTAGTTCGTGGGGACGCCGCCCATGTTGTAGTGCACGGTTGGCAGAACCGGGATGGGTTCTTTGGTGAGGTCCACACCCGCAAAGATGCGCGCCGATTCCGAGATGCCGGGCAGGCGTTCGGCCAGCGTTTCGGGGGGCAGGTGGTTGAGGTGCAGGTGGATGTGGTCGCCGTCGGCGCCAACGCCGCGGCCTTCGCGGATTTCCATGGTCATGCAGCGCGAAACCACGTCGCGGGAGGCGAGGTCTTTGTAGGTCGGTGCGTAGCGCTCCATGAAGCGTTCGCCTTCGGAGTTGGTCAGGTAACCGCCTTCGCCGCGCGCGCCTTCGGTGATCAGGCAGCCGGAGCCGTAGATCCCGGTGGGGTGGAATTGCACGAATTCCATGTCCTGAAGCGCGAGGCCTGCACGGGCAACCATGCCGCCGCCGTCACCTGTGCAGGTGTGCGCAGACGTGGCCGAGAAGTACGCGCGCCCATAGCCGCCGGTGGCGAGAACGGTCATTTTGGCGTTGAACAGGTGCAGGGTGCCGTCATCGAGTTTCCAGCACAGAACGCCTTGGCACTGACCGTCTTCGGACATGATCAGGTCGATCGCGAAGTATTCGATGTAGAACTCAGCGTTGTTTTTCAGCGACTGGCCATACAGCGTGTGCAGGATGGCGTGGCCGGTGCGGTCGGCTGCGGCACAGGTCCGCTGAACGGGGGGGCCTTCACCGTATTCGGTGGTGTGGCCGCCGAAGGGACGCTGGTAGATTTTGCCTTCTTCGGTGCGCGAAAACGGCACGCCGTAGTGTTCCAGCTCATACACGGCTTTGGGGGCTTCGCGCGCGAGATATTCCATCGCGTCGGTATCGCCCAGCCAGTCGGAGCCTTTGACCGTATCGTACATGTGCCACTGCCAGCTATCGGGGCCCATATTGCCCAAGCTGGCCGCGATGCCACCCTGAGCGGCAACGGTGTGGGAGCGTGTGGGGAACACTTTGGTCACGCAAGCGGTCCGCAGACCCTGCTCAGCCATGCCCAAAGTCGCGCGAAGACCTGCGCCACCAGCGCCGATCACCACGACGTCATATTCATGCGTCTCGTAGTCGTATGCAGCCATTTTCAAACTTCCCTGTTTTAGAGAGCCATGCGCGCAATGGCGAACAAGCCAACGGCGATGAGAATGTAGGAGAACCAGTTCAACCCAATGATCAACAGCTTGCCGCGCGCGCCGTGGACATAGTCCTCAACGGCGACGATGGCTTCGCTTGTTACGTGGGAGATAGTGACGATGAGGCTGAGGGCCACAATAATCGCAGGAATGGGTTGGCTGAAGTAGGCCACGACCTCTGCGTATGTGCCGCCAAAGCCCGCGAGGAATGTTACCAAAAACACGGGCACAACCACGACAAGCGCCAGAGACGTCATCATCATGTGCCAGTGGTGGTGCGTGCCGTGACGGCCGG
>NZ_CEZFMW010000156.1:0-6191 GCF_982993085.1 Thalassobacter sp.
CGGATCGCATCCAGAAGGGATGTTTTACCGTGGTCAACGTGGCCCATGATGGTGATGACGGGCGGACGGGACGTAAGGTCTTCGTCTTTGTCGTCAACTGTCTGGATCACGTCCTCAACGTCGGCATCGGACACGCGCACAACTTTGTGGCCAAACTCTTCGATGATCAGCTCCGCAGTATCTGCGTCGATCACTTGGTTTTGGGTGGCCATGATACCAGCGTTCATCAGCGATTTGACAACGGCTGCGACACGCTCTGCCATACGGTTGGCCAGTTCCGAGACGACAATCGCCTCAGGCAACTGAACTTCGCGTACGATCTTTTCACGCTCAACCGAGCCGCCCATCGCCTTTTGACGCTGACGCTCTTGCTTGCGCTTCATCGCGGCCATGGAACGTTGACGTCCGCCTTCGCCACCAGTCAGGGCTTGGTTTACGGTCAGCTTACCGGAGCGACGGCGATCGTCGGCGGCAGTTTTGGCACGCTTGTCGCCACGGTCTTCTTCTTTGCGGCGAGGCGGCATTTCGGTGCGCGGGCCGGAGGGCGCAGGGCGACCTTCCTTGGCGGGCGCAGGGGCTGCGGTTGCAGCAGGTGCGGCTTTTGCTTCTGCGGAACGCTTGGCGTCGGCGGCTGCTTCTTCTTCTTTGCGGCGCTTTTCGTCTTCTTCGCGTTGCTTAATAGCTTCTTCACGCTCACGCTCTGCACGCTCTTTGGCCTCGGCCTCATCGCGGCGGCGCTGACGCTCTTCGGCGCGCTCTTGCTCTTCGCGGGCGCGGCGCTCGGCCTCGTCCGCTTCACGGGCTTTGGCTGCTTGCAGCGCCTTTAGCCGGCGGTCCATTTCGGCATCAGTTGCCGTGGGGACTGTGGGGGCAGTGGCATTGGTGCCGGCATTGCCAGCCTTTGGTACCATAACACGTTTACGCTTCGTCTCGACGACGACGCTTTTGGTGCGTCCGCGAGCAAAGCTTTGCTTCACTTGGCCGCTACGTGCGCCACCAGAAAGTCCGAGGGGTTTTTTACCGTCTTGATCGCTCATGCGTCTGTCTGTTCCTTCCCGGCGGACCCATTCCCGCCGATATCCTTGCGGATGCTTTGAAGCCTTGCGGCTTCCTCTACAACACGTTTGCTGAGTCCACCAGCGCTTAGGGCTGCGTGGATGACTCTGTCGCGTCCGAATGCCAGTCCCAGCTCTTCGGCTGAGAGGTGGCCAATGAATGTATCGGGGCCGCCCGGCTTTTGAATGGGGGCCTTTAGTTTGGTCTTGCCGCGCTCTGAACCGTCGCGGGCTTGCATCAGCACACGGGCGCGTTCCAGTTCAAGCCAACCGCGGACTTTTTCATAACCCGTGATTGCCTGACTTGCCTTGCGTGCAAGGGCAAGACTGTCTTGCACCCGGCGCAAAAGGCCCGTCTCGATGCGGTCGACTATCCCTTCGGGGATTGTCAGCTGTGTCTTTGCCGCACGCGAAAATAGCTTTTTCTTAACGGCCAGTTCCACCGCACTGCGGTCGGACGAAACCCAAATGCCCCGGCCCGGCAGTCGTCCTGCTAAGTCGGGAACAACTGATCCGTCAGGGCCAGCGACGAAACGGATCATGCGCGACGTTGGGCGCACTTCTCCTGTTGCGATGCAGCGACGTTCTTGAACGTCGCGTGATTTAGCTTTGCCACCTCGGCCCAAGCGCGAAATCCGAGGCCATTAGACCTCGGCCTCCTCGTCGGCTTGTGCCTCATCACCCGCGCCTTCGGCATCGGGGTCAGCGGCAGCATCTTCGGGGTCGATCCAACCCAGCATTACGCGGGCTGTCATGACCATGTCGCGGGCTTCTTCGAGGCTCACGTCGAATTTTTCTAGCAGGCCGTCGTCCTTCACGCGTTGGCCTTCGATGGTTGTCCAACCACCAGCGAGTTCCCAGTCAGCACAGGTCGCGAATTCTTCAAGGTTCTTGACGCCGTCCTCAGCCAAAGCTTCAAGCATTTGGGGTGTCAGACCTTCGAAGTTCACGAGGCTGTCTTCGATGCCCAGCTCTGTCGCGCGCTCCATGGCTTTTTTGTTTTGTGCTTCGAGGAAGTCACGGGCACGGGCTTGAAGCTCATCTGCTGTGGACTCGTCCACGCCATCAATGCTCAGCAGTTCGTCTTGCTCGACGTAGGCGACCTCTTCCAGCGAGGTGAAGCCTTCGGCCACAAGAAGCTGGGCAAAGAATTCGTCCAGATCGAGGGTATCCATGAAGAGCTGAGTGCGTTGTGCAAACTCTTTTTGACGACGCTCGGATTCTTCGGCCTCGGTGAGGATGTCGATGTCTAGGCCGGTCAGCTGCGATGCAAGACGCACGTTCTGACCACGGCGGCCAATCGCGAGCGACAGTTGCTCATCAGGGACCACGACTTCGATACGCTCGGCTTCTTCGTCCAGAACAACCTTGGACACCTCAGCAGGCTGAAGCGCGTTCACGAGGAACGTGGGCGCGTCTTCATTCCATGGGATGATGTCGATTTTCTCGCCCTGAAGCTCGTTTACGACGGCCTGTACGCGGCTACCACGCATACCAACACAGGCACCCACGGGATCAATCGAGTTATCATAGGAAATCACGGCGATCTTGGCGCGCGAACCGGGGTCACGGGCAACAGCTTTGATTTCGATGATGCCGTCATAAATCTCGGGCACTTCCATCTTGAACAGTTCGGCCATGAATTCTGGCGCGGTCCGGCTAAGGAAGATCTGCGGGCCCCGAGGTTCGCGGCGCACATCTTTGATAAAGACGCGGATACGGTCATTCGGGCGATAGCTTTCGCGGCCGATTTTCTCATTGCGGCGTAGCACAGCTTCGCCTGCGCCGATATCGACGATGACGTTGCCATATTCTTCGCGCTTGACCAGACCGTTGATGATTGTGCCGGCACGATCTTTGAACTCTTCGTACTGACGATCCCGCTCAGCTTCGCGCACCTTTTGCAGGATAACCTGTTTGGCGGATTGTGCCGCGATGCGGCCCATTTCAACGGGGGGCACTTCGTCGATCAGCATGTCGCCAACCTGCGGGTCTTCTTTGTAGACGCGGGCTTCTTTGACGGTCAGCTCGGCCTGCATGTTTTCCACGGCGTCGTCTTCGACAACCGTACGTACGCGCGTAAAGGTCGCTCGGCCCGTTTTGCGGTCGATGCTGACGCGGATATCCATCTCTGCGCCGTAGCGGGACTTGGCCGCCCGGGCGAGGCTTTCTTCCATGGCCTCAATCACAAGGCCGGGGTCGATCATCTTCTCGCGGGCAACGGCGTCAGCGGTTTGCAGCAGTTCCAGCTGGTTGGCGGAGGTAATGGCCATGTCTCAGGACTCCTCGTCGTCTAGGACGGTTTCAACATCATCGAATTGGGTTTCATCAATTGCGCCTGCATCTTTGCGGGCGCGCAGAACATCACGGATCAGCTCATCGGTCAGCACCAGTTTGGCGTCCGAGAGCCACTCGAACTTGAGACCAATGGTCCCTTGTTCGATTTCCAATAGGACTTCATCGCCTTCTGTGCCGGCGATCGTGCCCTTAAAGCGGCGCTGACCATCGATCATCTCGGTGGTCTCGATCTTGGCGACATAGCCGTTCCAGGCATCAAAGTCCTTGAGCCGTGTCAGGGGGCGGTCGATCCCGGGGCTGGATACTTCAAGGGTGTACTCATCCACAATCGGGTCTTCGACATCCATGATCGCACTGACTGCGGTAGAAATCTGGGCGCAGTCGTCGACCTCTATCCCGCCTTCGGGCTTTTCGGCCATGATTTGCAGGATCGGCGTTTTGCCCGACATCAGCCGCAGGCGCACCAGTTCAAACCCCATGTCTTCGATGACAGGGGTGACGATGTCAGCAAGCCGGACATCCATTGCGGTTTTGGCGATTAGTTCAGACAAAAAGGGTCCTCAAAACAAAAAAAGCGAGCCAAGCGGCCCGCTGCATATTCCGGTGGGCGCCAGGGGCGCGCCGCTGTTGAAGGTGGATATAGGGGAAGGATGCCCCTGATGCAAGACAATTGCATTGGACCGCGATTTGACAGAAGGTTCCCGCAAATCGGGAGGACAGATTATGCGCACCAAAGCCGCCGTGGCCATTGCCGCGGGCAAACCCCTAGAGATCATGGATGTGAACCTTGAAGGCCCCAAAGCCGGCGAGGTTTTGGTCGAGATCAAAGCCACAGGTATTTGTCATACGGACGAATTTACTCTGTCGGGCGCGGACCCAGAGGGGCTGTTTCCCGCGATCTTGGGCCATGAGGGCGCGGGCGTTGTGCTAGAGGTCGGCCCCGGTGTGACCTCACTAAAGCCGGGCGACCACGTGATCCCGCTGTATACGCCCGAATGTCGGGAGTGTGAGTATTGCCTCAATCCCAAAACCAACCTGTGCCAGTCGATTCGTTCCACTCAAGGCGCGGGGCTGATGCCTGACGGGACCTCACGGTTCTCGACATTGGATGGGGATCCGATCCTGCACTATATGGGTTGCTCGACTTTTGCGAACCACACGGTTTTACCCGAAATCGCGTTGGCAAAAGTGCGCCCTGACGCGCCATTCGACAAAATTTGCTACATTGGTTGTGGTGTGACCACGGGCATTGGTGCGGTGATCAACACGGCCAAGGTTGAAATCGGCTCGCGCGCGATTGTTTTTGGGCTGGGTGGCATTGGTCTGAACGTGATCCAAGGGCTGCGGCTTGCCGGGGCTGATCAAATCGTGGGCGTCGATTTGAACCCATCCAAGGTCGAGATGGCGACGCGGTTTGGTATGACCGACTTTGTGAATCCCAATGAGGTTGAGGGCGATTTGGTCCCTTACCTTGTGAACCTCACGAAGGGTGGGGCGGATTACACCTTTGACGCGACAGGCAATGTGAACGTGATGCGTACGGCGCTTGAGTCCGCACACAAAGGCTGGGGCGAGAGCGTTATTATCGGCGTGGCACCCGCAGGGGCCGAAATCTCAACACGGCCATTCCAGCTTGTAACCGGACGCGTTTGGCGCGGCACCGCCTTTGGTGGCGCGCGTGGGCGGACGGATGTGCCTCAGATCGTGGATTGGTACATGGACGGCAAAATTGAGATCGACCCAATGATCACCCACACAATGGGCTTGAATGACATCAACAAAGGGTTTGACCTGATGCACGCGGGCGAAAGCATCCGCTCGGTCGTGGTTTACTGAATGGTTAGGGGCGGGCGCGATCTCGCCCCTATTCTAAGCGGCTGTGCCGTAGCGCGTCAGAAACATTTCAACCGCGCTGTCGACGACCCGCTTGATATCCTCGGCTGAAACGCTCGGCTTGATCCCCAAAAGTACCTCAAAAAAGCAGTCTGCCTTGCACAGTTCGGCGAATTGGTGGGCAGCAAGGTGCGGATCTTCGACCTTTAGCTCACCCCGATCCTCTGCGTGTTTGAAAAACGCCATCATGCGTTCGACGGTCACGCAGGGGCCTTGGCAATAGAACTGTTGCCCGATTTCCGGGAAACGGCCGGCTTCGGCGATCACAACGCGGTACACGCTGATCCCAAACTTCGACAATAGAAGCGTCGCTAGGTTAGTTCCGATTTGGGTCAAAACCTCGCGGGCGCTGAGGCCATTATGGTCGATTTCTGCAATCAGGCTGGCCTGGCGCGTGATCTCACGCTGGGCGACTTCGATGAACAGAAGCTTCTTATCGGGGAAATAGCTATAGAGCGTGGCCTTTGATACACCAGCTTCGCGGGCGATGGTGTCGACGCTTGCGCCTTCAAACCCTTCGGCCATGAACACACGCGATGCGCCTTCGATGACCTGATCGAATTTACGGCCGCGCTTGATCAGGCTCTCTACTTCCATCGGTCTCTCCCTCTGCGTGAGATTGATTGTAAACGACGCGGTTCACTTCAAGCAAGCACTCGCCAGTGGAAAGGCAAGCAATACGAAAAAGAGGCACCCAGAGCGTTACCTCTGGATGCCTCTGGGCGACCTTGAAAGTTGGCTATTTGCCAGCAGGTTGGGGTGTCTGTCCGGTCCGGCCGGATTTAACGACGGGGGCGCTATCTTGTTGGGGGAAAACAAGTGGCGTGTCCCAAGCCATGCCGATCAAGGTCGAGGCCTGCACCGCGGGAGCGACGGCGGCAAGCCCAAGGGAGAGAGCAATCAGGAGGGGGAGGAGTTTCATATGAATGACCTTTCGCGTGCAAT
>NZ_CEZFMW010000157.1:0-6187 GCF_982993085.1 Thalassobacter sp.
GGTTGCCGTCGGGGGCAAAGGTGAACGGCCCGTGGATCACGGATTTGACGCCTGCGCGTTCCAGCACCGGGAACCGATTGTAGGCAAAGGCGATCGAGTCCTCGATCTTGTCGAAATCATCTGCCAGCAATTCGTGCCCGAAATCCCACGGTGTGCCATCCACAGCCCATGGGCGGCAGGTTTGCTCGTAAAATCCGATGCACAGGCCGCGACCCTCTTGGCGCAAGTAGCTTTCGCCCGCGGGATCCATCACATGGGGATGCTCTGCATCGCGCTCATAAATTTCGGGGATTTCGTCGGTGACGAGGTATTGATGCTCCATCGGGTGCAGGGGCAGGGCGAGGCCCGCCATCGCGCCGACTTCGCGCGCCCACAGTCCTGCGGCGTTCACCACGTGCTCAGCGTGGATCGTGCCCTTGTCCGTCACGACGTCCCATGTGCCATCGGGGCGCGGATTGGTTTCCAGCACTTTGGTATGCGTCTGGATCGTAGCCCCGCCCATCCGTGCGGCCTTGGCGTAGGCGTGTGTCGTGCCCGAGGGGTCAAGGTGCCCATCCAGCGGATCGTAAAGCCCGCCCAAGATACCTTCGATGTTAGTGACAGGGGCTACGCGGGCAATTTCCTCGGGGCTGAGGATTTCGGTCTCTAGACCCATAAAACGGTGCTTGGCGCGTTCGGCTTTCAGCATATCAAACCGCTCAGGCGTGTCGGCCAGCGTGACGCCACCGACGTGATGCAGCCCGCAGGACATGCCGGTCAGCTCTTCCAATTCGCGGTACAGGCGGATCGTATAGCCCTGCAACGCGGCCATGTTGGTGTCGCCGTTCAGCGTATGAAACCCACCCGCTGCGTGCCATGTCGATCCACTCGTCAGCTCAGAGCGTTCCAACAGCATCACATCGGACTACCCAAGTTTGGTCAAATGATACAGGACCGAGACCCCGACGACACCGCCGCCGATCACACATACTCGGGTTGTTTGTTCCATGTTCTGCTCCAGCCAGTTTTGGGCAACTTGTCGTGGGCCGTTGGGATCGTCCTGCCCGTCCGCGACATATACCGGACAGCCTGCGTCTTGCCTCGGTTCCGCGTGGCTGATACGTCCCAAGTGATTTTGTCAGAATAAGACACCGGAGACCGCCGTGCCCGACACATCGCCCCGCTTAGAAGTGCGCAACCTTGTGCGCCGTTTTGAGGGCACATGTGTTGTCGATGACATCTCGTTGAGCGTGGCACCGGGCCAAGTGACCTGTCTATTGGGACCGTCGGGTTGCGGGAAATCCACCACACTTCGGATTATCGCGGGCGTCGATTGCCAAGACGCAGGCGAGGTCCTGATCGATGGTCATATCGTGGCGGCACCCGGTCGTTTTGTCCCGCCGGAAGCGCGGGGCATCGGTCTGATGTTCCAAGATTTTGCTCTGTTCCCGCACATGAGTGTTGCTGACAACATCGGTTTCGGTCTCAAGGCCACAGGCGCGGAGCGGACGGCGCGCGTGGACAAACTGCTTGAACGCGTGAACCTGTCGGGCTTTGGCAATAAGGCCCCCCATATGTTGTCCGGCGGAGAACAACAGCGCGTGGCCTTGGCCCGCGCACTTGCGCCACGCCCGCGCATCATGTTGATGGATGAGCCGTTTTCCGGGTTGGATAACCGCCTGCGGGACGGGATCCGTGATGCGACGCTGGAACTGCTTAAGGAAGAAGGCAGTGCGGTGTTGCTGGTCACGCATGAACCAGATGAGGCGATGCGCATGGCAGATGAGATTGCGTTGCTGCGCCACGGAAAAATCGTGCAGCGCGCCGCGCCGTATAATATTTATAACCAACCTGCGGATCGTCGTGCGGCTGAATTTTTTAGCGATGTCAATGTACTAGAGGGTCAAGTTCAGGCAGGTCTTGCCCATACACCCTTTGGTGAGTTTCTGGTGCCCGGCGTAGGCGATGGCACCAATGTTGATATCGTATTCCGGCCACAGCACGTCTCACTCGACTTTGATCGTAACGGCCGTGGCCCTGCGCCTACACCGCAACACGGCACGCCTGCGCGCGGGATCGTGCACAGGGCGCGGTTCATGGGGCGCGAAAGCCTTGTTGAATTCACGGTGGCGGGTGGCGCGATGGTCAAGGCGACGGTGCCCGCCGTGTTCCTGCCAAAACCCGGCACCGCGCTGTGGCTTAGCATCCGGCGTGACAGGTGTTTTGTGTTTCCGAGGGGGCAGGTGGCCCCGCAGGACCTGCCGGACCGCGCCGCGAGCTAGGCGGGCTCGGCGCGCAAGTAAGAGCGCATGCCATAGACAAGCGGCTTGCCCTCATCGCGCAGGCGCACGGCGACGACCGATCCAATCACCACATAGTGCGTGCCCACCAGTTGCGCGCTGCTGAGCGTGCAATCGAACGACGCAAGTGCGCCGTCCAAGGCTGGGGCACCGGTTTTTAGCGGCACGTGGGATACTGCGTTGAACTTATCGCCGCCAGGTGCGGGGAGGCGGCTGGCAAACACGTTGGCCACGTCCTGCTGGCTGGCTTCAAGCAAGTTGATCACAAACGCCTTGTTTTCCATCATCGGGGCTGCGGCGCTGCTGGTCGTGTTGACACAAACCAACATCGTGGGCGCGTCGCCATCGGCGGAAATACTGGTCATCGCAGAGACCGTCACACCGGCCCGGCCTGCGGGGCCATCAGTTGTGACCACAGTGACGGTTGCCGCGGCACGCGACATCCCGTTGACGAAATCGGCCCGCAAGGCGGTGTCTGGCATCATGCTCTCCTACGTTGAGGCACTAGATAAGACGGGTACGCGTGGCGTCGACCCTAAATTGTGCGACTCTGCTTGGCAGTCTGCTGCGGGTATGGTTTTGATGGCGGCAAGTCGCAAGAAGGGAACGCAGATGTCACTCGCGAAAGCACGCAGCAATGTTGATCGAGCCTTTGCTCCCGGTGATCCAAGGGGACTTGCCTTTGAGAATGCCTTTGGTGGGGCAACATCGTTCTTGCGACGGCAATACACCAAAGACCTGACCGGGTTCGATTTGGCTGTCACGGGTATTCCGTTCGATCAAGCGGTGACGCACCGGCCCGGCACCCGATTTGGCCCCCGCGCGATCCGAGAAGCATCGAGCCTTCAAACCTTTGATCCGCCTTATTACTGGGATTTCGATCCGTTGTCGGAATTTGCCATCGCGGACTACGGAGATCTGGCGTTTGACTATGCGAAAGTAGCCGATTTCCCAGAAGCATTGCGCGCCCATGCCCGCAGTATCCTAGAACAAGACGCAGGGATGATTTCGTTGGGCGGGGATCACTACGTGAGTTTCCCAATCCTGCAAGCCCACGCGGAGAAATACGGCCCCCTCGCGTTGGTCCAATTCGATGCGCATTCCGACACTTGGCCCGACGATGACATGACCCGCGTGGACCATGGCACCATGTTCTACAAGGCAGTGAAGTCGGGGATTGTTGATCCCAAACGCTCGGTTCAGATTGGTATTCGCACCGTGAACCCCGACACACTGGGTGTGACGACAATTGATGCCCGCGCGGTGCACGAAGCCGCACCGGGCGCGGTTGCGGCTCAGGTCAAAGAGATCGTGGGTGATGGCCCGGCCTATTTGACGTTTGATATCGACTGCCTTGATCCTGCCTTTGCGCCCGGCACAGGCACGCCCGTTTGGGGCGGCCTCAGTTCAGGCCAAGCGGCCGCGATTCTGCGGGATTTGGCCGGGATCAATATTGTGGGCGGCGATGTGGTCGAGGTGTCGCCCCCCTATGACACCACGGGGGCCACAGCGATCGCAGGGGCCCATGTCGCGATGGAGCTGATTTGTCTGTGGTGCTGGACCCGCCGCCAAACTGGCTAGGACGGGAATGTTGCAGTCGCGGCAATGCGCCACTGGATTTTTTGGCGCGCGGTATATAGTTCAATGCTCAACTAAGCCTTCTGATGCAGCAAGCGAAGCGCGTGATCCGCGCCCAAGGAGCCGACCCGATGCGTGACCTGAAAATCCCTGAACAGCGGCATCCCGAGAAACAACGCCGTGCAGATGCGCCACAGCCCAAGAAACCTGATTGGATTCGGGTCAAGGCTCCGGTCGGCAAAGGCTATCAAGACACCTACAAGATCATGCGCGAGCACAAACTGACCACCGTGTGCGAAGAGGCAGGGTGCCCCAACGCGGGGGAATGTTGGTCCCAAGGGCACGCGACCATGATGATCATGGGCGAGGTGTGCACCCGCGCTTGTACGTTCTGCAACATTGCTACGGGAAAACCGCCCGAAGACCTTGATGTGTTTGAGCCGGGCCGGGTGGCAGATGCAGTCAAGAAACTGGGCCTAAACCACGTCGTGATTACGTCGGTGGATAGGGACGATATTGAGGATGGCGGCGCGGAACACTTTGCGCAAACCATTCGCGCGATCCGTCGCCAATCGCCCAATACGACCATCGAAATTCTGACGCCAGATTTTATCAAGTGTGATCCTGCGGTGCTTGAAATCGTCGTGGCTGCTAAGCCGGATGTGTTTAACCACAACCTTGAAACCGTCCCGGGCCTATACCCCGAGGTGCGCCCCGGCGCGCGTTACTTCCATTCGTTGCGGTTGTTGCAGCGGGTCAAGGAACTGGACCCGACGATGTTCACCAAGTCGGGCATTATGGTCGGCTTGGGCGAGGATCGCCAATCTGTGCTGCAAGTCATGGATGACATGCGTGCCGCGGACATCGATTTTCTGACGGTTGGTCAGTACCTTCAACCGACGCCAAAGCACCACCGGGTGGATCGCTTTGTGACGCCGGATGAATTCAAATCCTACGAAACAGCCGCCTATGGCAAAGGGTTCTTGATGGTTTCGGCCACGCCTTTGACACGCTCTAGCTATCATGCGGGCGATGATTTCGCCAAATTGCGGGCGGCCCGTTTGGCGAAACTCGGTTGATATTCAGGGGTCGCAGCGGGCGGCCCCTAAACCTTTACACAAATCGCCAAAGGCTTGCCGCATTCGCGCCTAAGTTGCCGCCCACAGTTCCCTCATCACCAGCTGAGAGGGAGAAACACATGGCACACCCAAAAGATGGCGGCTTGATCAAAACCTATGCCGCGCTCAACTGGATCATCCTGCGGCTCTACGCGCTCGCGTTCTTGGGGTTGGCGTATATCGCGGTGCAATGGTTGGACGTTGCAAATCCGCTGCTGGCGACGTTGTCGTTTGGTTTTGACCCGCTGCGCGCGATTGTGGTGCTGGCCTTTGTGGGCACGTTCCTGCTGTTGCCCCCGCTTACGCCCGGTTTCCTACGCACCCCGCGCAGCATCATTGCTGGGGCGCTAAAGTCCGTAATCATCGTGGGGTTTACCTACTACCTGTCGCTGACCGTGCCGTTAGTGCTGCGATCGGGATTGGTGCCCAACGGTGCCGAATTGGCAAGCCTTGTGCCACTCATGCTCAAATCCATTGCAGGAACGGCGATAACGGGTTCCATCCTTGTGGCCTGTTCACAGCAGCTGATGCGCGCACGGATCAAGGCACGTGGGATCGCCGCCAATGCCGCCGCGCCCCAAGAGCTGCGCAACTTGCGTCATCTACGGATGAATCAGCCGTGATCTGGATCGGGGCCTGTAAACCGAACCTTGCCAATAAAGGGTAGGTTGCGATTGCGCTGTGCGTAGTCGATGCCGTAGCCGACCACGAACTCATCCGGGATTTCAAAGCCTGTCCAACTGGCCTTTACGTCCACTTCACGACGGGCAGGTTTGTCGAGCAGTGCGATTGTCCGCAGCCGGGCAGGGCCGCGTGTTTCTAACAGCTTGAGAACATGATGCAGCGTAAAGCCGGTGTCGACGATATCCTCAACCACCAACACGTCGCGGCCCGCGATTTCACCGCGCAAATCCTTGAGTATCCGCACCTCGCGGGAGCTTTCCATACCGTCCCCGTAGGAGGAGGCCTCTAGAAAGTCGACCTCGACCGGTAGGTCCAGCTCGCGCACCAAATCGGCGATGAACACGAATGAGCCGCGCAGCAAGCCCACCACCACCAGCTTGTCCGTTTCTGCAAAAACGGTTTCGATATCTCGGGCTAATTCTTCGATCCGCGCGGCAATTGCCTTGGCGCTGATCATTTGGTCGATGACATAGGGTTGCGCCATTATGCCCCTCTTGGTGCGGTTTTCCTTGAATCTTCCGCGCAAAG
>NZ_CEZFMW010000158.1:0-6007 GCF_982993085.1 Thalassobacter sp.
ATGCCCACCACCCGCGAAACCATCCTGACCGCCCTGGCGGACCTGCTCAGGACGATCCCGCATGTGCCAGTTCTGCGCGGGGAAGTCTTGCCAGAACGCATCCCGCCCGCAGGTCTCATGATCTTGCGCGACGGCACCCCGGGCGAACCGGGCGTGACGTTGTCGCCGCTGACCTATCATTTTCAGCATCGGGCTGAACTCGAGATGATCGTGCAATCAGCAACGGATCGGGACGCCCTTTTCGACGCACTTGTCGCTCAGATCGGCGCGGTAATCGCCGCAGACCGAACTTTGCGAGGTCTATGCGACTGGGTCGAGCCGGAGGCTGCTGAACCTGTCGATCTTCCAGTCCAGGGCGCCGCCTCTCTGAAAGCCGGAATCATTCCGATCACCCTCCACTACGCGACCAGTGACGCACTGGGCTGACGAGACCAATTCAAGGAGTATCACCATGGCACGAGCCCAAGGGGCGCGGGCGCAAATGGCGCTTGCGTTCGAGACGACTTATGGCACGTCGCCTGCGAGCGGCTACACCAAGATGCCTTTTGCCAGCACGACGCTGGGGGCAGAGCAACCGCTGCAGACATCGGAACTGCTGGGCTATGGCCGCGATCCGCAGGCCCCGATCAAGGATGCAGTGACGGCGGATGGCGATGTGGTCATCCCGATTGATGCTGAGGCTTTCGGCTTCTGGCTGAAGGCTGCGTTTGGGGCGCCCATGACCACGGGCGCGGAAGCGCACTATAGCCATGAGTTCCGCTCAGGAAACTGGGCGCTGCCGTCGTTCTCGGTCGAAACCGGGATGCCCGAGGTGCCGCGCTATGCGATGTATTCCGGCTGTATGGTCGATAGCCTGAACTGGCAGATGGCGCGCTCTGGGCTGCTGACGGCCACGACCAGCATTGTGGCGCAGGGCGAGACCATCGCGACGAGCAACGCGGCAGGCACGCCCGCAAACATCGCGCTGAAACGCTTCGGGCATTTCAACGGAGCGATCACCCGGAATGGGGCGAACATCGGTAACGTGGTCTCCGCCGACCTGACCTATGCCAACAACCTCGACCGCATCGAGACGATCCGGGCCGACGGCAAGATCGATGGCGCAGACCCGTCCATTGCGGCCCTGACCGGCAATGTCGTTGTCCGCTTCGCTGATCAGACGCTGGTGCAACAGGCGATCAACGGCGAGGCCTGCGAGCTTGAGTTCTCCTACACGCTGGCAACCGGCGAGAGCCTGACCGTTACGGCCCACGCTGTTTACCTTCCACGCCCGCGGATCGAGATCTCGGGCCCGCAAGGTGTACAGGCCACCTTTGATTGGCAGGCGGCCAGCGATCCCGTCGTGGGCCGGATGTGCACCGTCACCCTGACCAACGCCCGCGAGGTTTACTGACCATGTTGCGATTGAATCTCTCTACTGAGCCGCGCTGGCTCGACTTGGGTCATGGCGTTCGCCTGCTGGTGGAGCCGCTGACCACCGCCATCATGTTGGCCGCACGGAGCGATCCGACGATCATCGCAGCAGCAGCAGATTCTGGAGGCAGCGCCTCCAACGATGACCTCGCGCGCATCGTGGCCAAGGCCGTTGCCCGCATCGTCGTGAAGGATTGGGAAGGCGTGGGCGATGAAGACGGCAAGCCACTGCCTCTCACGCCCGAGGGCATCGACGCGCTGCTAGAACTCTGGCCAATCTTCGAGGCTTTCCAAACCCGCTACATCGCAGGCGCGCTTATTCTGGATGCGGAAAAAAACGCCTGACCGCTCTCGCCGACTGGGAGTTCGGCGGGGGCGGTGACTATTGCGCCGCATGCCTATCCGTTTGCGCGGAATGCCCGCGCACTTTGTATAAACCTCTCACCCTGGAAGGCTGGCAGGTCTGGGATCTGGTACAGCGCCTCGGCGGACAGGTTCGGGTGGCTGGTGGCATGAGCGGCAGCGCTGTCCTGGGCTGGGACATGGGCGCGGCCCTGCAACTCGGCGCCGCACTCGGGCTCCCGCCCCTCATCATCGCGGAACTCTTGCCTCCCATTGAGGCCGTGATGGTGCGCAAGACCAACGAAGAGATCGAACACCGACATGGCTGAGAAAAAGGTATCCGTCCGCCTCTCCGCGACTGGTGGGCGCCAGGTGCGTGCCGAGTTGGAAGGCGTCGGCGAGGCGGGTAGCCGTGGCTTGGGGCGTCTCTCGCGCGAGATGGACCAGGCCAACGCACGCATGGCGGCTTTTGCCCGCCGGGCCCGGATCGCGGCGACTGCTGCTGCGACTGCCTTGGCCGGTGCCGTTGTCGCCATGACCCGTTCGACGGTTTCCGCCGCCAACGAAATCGGCCAACTCAGCCAGGTGGCGAATGCGACCCCAGAGGTCTTCCAGCGCTGGTCGGCGGCCTCGGCCACTGTGGGGATCGAGCAAGAGAAACTGGCCGACATCCTGAAGGACGTGAACGACCGGGTGGGAGACTTCCTGCAGACGGGCGGCGGTCCTATGGCGGATTTCTTCGAGAACATCGCGCCAAGGGTGGGCGTGACGGCAGACCAGTTCGCCCGGCTCTCGGGGCCGGAATCGCTGCAACTCTATGTCGACAGCCTCGAGCGGGCGGGCGTCAGCCAACAGGAGATGACCTTTTATCTCGAGGCCATGGCGTCCGACGCCACGCGGCTGATCCCGCTCTTGCAAAACGGTGGCGCGGAGATGACCCGGCTTGGAGCACAGGCGCAGGCGCTTGGGGCGGTGCTCGATGCGGACGCGATTGCCGCGATGCGTCGATCCGAATTGGCGCTGGTCAGCATCGGCCAGGTGTTTACTGGAGTGCGCAACCGGATCGCTGTCGCACTAGCACCCACACTGGAGGCCGCGGCCAACGCCTTTGTATCTTTGGCGGTCTCGACCAGCCCGATCAGCCGAGCCTTCGATGCGGTACTCGCCAATCTCGACCGATTGGCGATCTACGCCGGGACCTTTGCCACATTCCTCGCCGGACGTTGGGTCGCGGCGATGGCCGCCGCGGCGCTCTCTGTCCGAGGCCTCGCCACCACGCTGGTGGTCCTGAAGGGCGCGTTGATCCGCACCGGCATTGGCGCGTTGATCGTTGGCGCAGGCGAGCTGGTTTATTGGTTCACCCGGTTGGTCTCCGGCGCAGGCAGCTTCGGTGAGGCGATGCGGCTTTTGAAGGATGTCGCCGTCGAGGTCTGGGACCGGATCAAGATGGGCGCCAATGCCGCGGGATCGCGCGCCACGACCATGTTTTATGATCTCAAAGCCGATGCCGCGACCGGCATGGCTGGGGCCATAGAGAGCGTCGTGGCTTTTGGCAACACGACGGCGAATACCTTCGAGGGTGCACTCTTGGCCGTCCGCGAAATCTGGTCGCGCTTGCCGGATGTGATCGGCGACCTGGTCTTCTCGGCTGCCAACCGCATGCTCGACGGGATCGAGGCCATGCTGAACGGCGCGATCCGCCGGATCGACGCCTTCACCGGGCGCATTCGCGATGCACTGGCCGCTGTGGGCATTGAAACGACCTTCGGCGAGATTGGCGAAATCAGTCTCGGCGATATTCCGAACCCCTTCGAAGGCGCCTCAGCCGATGCTGGAACAGCCGCAGCAGAGGCGTTTCGGCGCGCATTCGAAGATAACCCGCTCACGGCCCCCGACCTCGGCCTTGATGGCATTGCGGCGGATTCACTGGAAACGGCCAATATTTACCGGCGTGCCGCCACGGACCTCGCGAATGGCGCGACGGCACCGCTTGTCTCCTGGGGCGCGCTTCGCGATGCCGTTGCGGGCACCGGCGAAGAAGGCGCGGCTGCGCTGGATGAGGCGACTGCCTCAGCAGATCGTCTGTCGGATGCCATGGGGCGCGCAGGAGGGGCAGCGGGCAGCGCCGGGGATCGGATCGCCACTGGGTGGCGCGCGGTCTCAGAATCTCTTCAAGCCTATGCCGCAGATGCCCTGAACTGGGGCAGAGGCCTCGGCGAAACCCTGACCGGTGCCTTCAGTGGCGCAGAAAGCGCATTCCGAAGCTTCGTCGAGACCGGCAAGTTCGACTTCAAGGGCCTCGTCCGCTCGATCCTGGCGGACCTTGCGGTTCTGTCGTTCAAGCGCGCGGTGCTGGGGCCCATCGCCTCGGCGCTCTCTGGCATCTTTGGTGGCGGGTCCGTCGCGGCGGCCGTCTCGCATGCGGGCGGCATCGTTGGGCTGTCAGGCCATATGCGGCAGGTGCCCGCGATGGCCTTCGCTGGTGCCCCCCGGATGCATTCCGGCGGTTGGGCGGGTCTCCGCCCCGACGAGGTCCCGACGATCCTGCAGCGTGGGGAACGGGTGCTCAACCGGCGCGAGGCGGCTAACTATGGCCGGGGCGGCAGCACTGGATCGGGCGTAACCGTGAACATCGACGCGCGCGGGGCGCAGATGGGTGTGGCCGAGCAGATCGATGCACGGCTTCGGGCTGCCATCCCGGAGATCGCCCGTATCGCGAAAGAGAGCGTGGCCGATGGGCGACGCCGGGGTCAGGTGATCTGAGATGGCCATTCCTGTCTTGCCGCTGACGCTCGTCACCTCGCTCGAGCGGCGATTGGTTACGTCTGTCGCCGAGGCGCGCTCGCCCTTTACCGGCACGTCCCAGATCCAAGATTGGGGTGCATCGTGGTGGGAATACCAGATCGAGATGGCGGTGACCCAAGGGGCTAATGCTCGGCGGCTTTCGGCCTTCTTCACCGCCCTTGGTGGACTGCGGGGCCGGTTCCTGTTCCCCGATCCATCGATCGAGGTGCCGTTGGCGGCGGGCAATCCCTACGTCACCGAGGCGCAGGTTGCGGGATCATCAACCCTGCGCACGGCCGGATGGGGACTTGGGCTGCGCGCCGGGGACTTCTTCCAGCTGGGCAGTGATGCCACCACGCGGCTTTATCAGCTGACGGCGGATGTGACGCCCATCGGCAGCGAGGCCACGCTCGCCTTCGTGCCGCCGCTCCGGGCCTCAGTCCCGGTCGGCACGCTTCTCGGCCTTGATGCCCCGTCGGTCCTGTTGCGGCTAACGGCCGCGGTCCCCTCGGTCATCGGTCGGGCGGATCAGTACCGCTTCACGATCTCCGCCCGCGAAGCCCTTTAACCAGCGAGGGCCCTCTGATGAGCCGTGATTTGACCCTCGCCTTCGCCACTGCGCTGGCCGATCAAAGCCTGCGGCCTGTCATCTTCTTCGAGGGCGAGTTTGCGACGGGCTGGGTTCGGATCTGGTCAGGTCTGGGAGAAGTCAGCTGGAACAGCCAAATCTGGGCGGGGGCTGGGTCGCTCTTGGGCCTTGGCTCCCTAGACGAAACCGGCGAGGTCGTGGCGGGCGGCACGGCGGTGTCGCTTTCCGGCGTGCCGCTGGACCTTGTGCAAATGGCCATTGATGAGGCGCGTCAGGGTCTGCCGGGCAGGATCTGGCTGGGGCTTATGGCCGAAGATGGCAGCATCATCGCTGATCCGGTTCAGGCCTTCTCGGGCCGGCTCGATGTGCCAGAAATCAAGGATGACGCCGACACCTGCACGATCACGATCAGCTATGAGAGCCGGTTGATCGACCTGACCGTGGCGCGGAGCTGGCGCTACACCCTTGAGAGCCAACAGGTGCTGTTCTCCGGCGATCTCGGTTTTGAGTACGTCACAGCGATCCAGGACCGCGAAATCACCTGGGGGCGCGGATGATGCGCTCCCGCGTTGACCACTGGGAACGCCTGCTTGCATCGGCGATCGATACCGCTCGGGCAAAGCCCTTTGTCTGGGGCGTCCACGATTGCCCGACCTTCGCTTTTGAGACGCGCATGATCCTGACCGGCGGTGCGGATGTCGCGGCCCGCTGGCGCGGGCGCTACACCACCGCGCTCGGCGGCGAGCGTGTTATGCGCCGCCTGGGCTGGGCCTCGCTTGAGGACATGGGCCGCACTCTCTTGGGCGAACCGCGCCCCGCTGTTCTTCTCGCTCGGCGCGGCGATATCGTTCTGGCCGACACCGGTCTTGGCTTCGGCAT
>NZ_CEZFMW010000159.1:0-5888 GCF_982993085.1 Thalassobacter sp.
GCGGGGATATTTGTGAACCAAAGAGGGGCGCGGTCGTGCTGAGCTATCAACACAGCTATCATGCGGGCAATTTGGCAGACGTGCACAAGCACGCTCTGCTGGCCTGTGCGTTGGACTATATGACGGCTAAAGATAAGCCGCTTACCTATTTTGAAACACATGCGGGTCGTGGTGCCTATGACCTGACGAGCGAGGCTGCGGTCAAGACCGGTGAGGCGGCGCAGGGGATACTGCGTTTGGCGGACGCCTTTCCGCCGGAGCACCCGTATAGTGCAGTGCGCGCCCGGATTGCGCGGGTTTATGGTGAAGCGGTCTATCCCGGCTCGCCTCTGATTGCTGCGCATTTCCTGCGGCCGGGTGATCAGGCCCATCTGGCTGAGTTGCACCCTCAAGAATTTGCTGCGTTGGAAGACCTGAATTTCGACGACGCGCACAAGCTGTTTCACGGCGACGGCATTGAAATGGCGCTGGCCCGAACACCGCCGACGCCTCGGCGCGGATTGATGCTGATTGATCCCAGCTATGAGGTCAAAGCCGAGTACGACGCGTTGCCGCGCCAGATCGCGCAAATCCATGCCAAGTGGAATGTTGGGGTGATAGCACTTTGGTATCCGATCCTTGTGGATGGGCGGCATCAGCCGATGGTGCGTGGCTTGCGCGAAGCAGTGCCTGATATCACGATACACGAGGTTCGGTTTAAGCCTGCGCGGCCAGACCATGGGATGGTCGGTTCCGGCATGGCCCTGATCAACCCACCCTACGGATTGCAGGCCGAATTGAAGCGATTGGATAGGCTTTTCAAGCCCCTGTAGCCCGCTTGACTTTGCCCACGCACAATCGTTCCATCCTGACCGAGCAGCGAGGAGATATGCCCAATGACTGATACACCAAAAGGCTACTGGATTGCCCATGGCCGCGTGGATGACCCACAGAAATACGACCTGTATCGCGCCGCCAACGCAGCCCCGCTTGCGGAATTCGGCGGCGTGTTTCGGGTGCGTGGCGGGACCCAAGAGGTGATGGAGGGCAGCGCCAAGCCCCGTACGGTTGTGATCGAATTTCCCAGCTTGCAGGCGGCGCGAGATTGCTATGCCTCACCTGGGTATCAAGCCGCGCTGCAGCTGCGCCTTGGTATCGCCGAAAGCGATTTGGTGATTGTTGAGGGCTATTTGGGCTAGCCCCTCTGGCGCCCGACGGCTTATGGCGCGGGCACCAAAATGACCTCAAGGTTGACGTGCGCGACCACGTCCAACTGCCCCCCAGCGACAGGCACATCGGCCGCCATGGCCCGCATGCTGAGGCTCTCATTCATCGGGCGCGGACCGGCAGTGCCTTCGCTGATGCTGCGGATGCCGTCCACAATCATGCCTGACGCCTCGGCGTACAGCCGCGCCTTTGCCATAGCGTCGTCAAAGGCCGCAACCCGTGCGCCGTCCTGCAAAGGACGCGCATCGACCAACGCGAACCGCACGCCTTGAAATCCGTTTGCGCCATCCGAAATCACCGCATCCAGCACCGCGCCAAAGCGGTCAAGATCACGGATGCGGACCTCAAACCCCGTTGCGGCCTCATAGCCGACGATGCGCGGGGCCTGCCCATCTGCGGGGCGGGTCCAGCGCGGGTTTAGCTGTAGGGTACTGGTTTGGACGTCGCGTTCGGCGACGTCTTGCACCTCAAGCGCGGCTAAAACAGCGCGGGCGGCCGCAGCCATTTCCGCCGTAACACCCGATGCCTTGGCCCCTTCGCGCGACACCCGAAGCGAGATCACGGCCATGTCCGGCACCGCGGTCATCCGGCCCTCGCCCGTGACCTGTAGGAGCGTCTCGGCCCGAACCGGCGCGATAAACACGGCAGCCAGCACCACGCCCAAGGCAGCGGCAACACTCAATATATTCAATCTCATAGCTCTCCCTTCTCGCTTTGGATCGGCGGAACTCCGCCCGAATTGCCAATCTTTGGCCCCTGCGGTCCGCCTATTTCGACCCAGCTGCCTTTTCGCAAGTCTTTCGCTCATGCCTATCCTAGGGTAAAATTAACCAAAGCGCGCGTACCCTTCATTTGGGACGGCGCAAACCCGCCGCGCGTCTGGACCCAAGCCGATATGCAACCGACCTCAGCACTGGCCTTTTCGTATCAGGATATCACGCTTTTTGCGCGGCGGCCGGGCAATCGTTGGTTGTCACTCGGCGTGGTCAAGCTGAGTGATCCAGACCTGCAAGGCGCGCTTTCGGACCTGCGCGGTGAGGCGGTTGCCGACAGCGGCCCGCAGTTCACCACGCTGCTGATCTTGCCCCAAGATCAGGTGCTGTACACGGATATCACGATCAGCAGTGATGCCGCAGCCCGGGCGGAGATCGCCAAACAGTTAGAGGGTCTTACCCCCTATTCGGTAAATGATCTGGTGTTTGATTGGTCAGGTGACGGCTCAGTGCGCAAGGTCGCGGCCGTTGCGCGTGACACCCTGAGAGAAGCAGAAGGCTTCGCCGTCGAACACGGGTTCAACCCCGTCGCGGTATCGGCTGATGTGCCTGCGGGCAAGTTCGATGGCCAGCCGAACTTTGGCCCCTGTGCCGGCGCAGATGCGTTTCTGGGCGGCGCCATTCTTAAGCCTGAAACAGGCCCATTTCGCATCACCAAAGCGCCCCTGCCCCCAGCCGGCAAACCCAGCGCGCCGTCAGAAAACAAGGCCACGTTCAGCACACAGCGCGTCAATCCAGACACCGTGGCCGCACGCCTGAACCAGCTTGCCACACGCGTACCACCACCCCCGGACGACACGCCGCCCCCCGGCCCTGACCTCAGCCTGCCGGTGCCGCCCCCTGCGCGAAACCGCTTCGGGATCTGGCTAACCTTGGGGCTTTTACTCGCGTTCCTACTGGTTGGCGCGATTGCCTTGTTCACATCCCGACCCGGGCCACAGACCGTCGAGGATGTCGCGGCCAATGATCTGCTGCCCGAAACGGGCGCGCGGCAGGGCGGCACGTTTACGGACCTCGCACTCGCCCCACAGCCCGACGAATTGGCCCCCGAGCCAGAGCCATCCGAGACCGCCGGCTTTGAACCCGCGACCTTGCCAAGCGAGGATGACGTTATCGCGCAAGAGCAAGAGCAAGAGGCCGAGGCCCCGATGCCCTTGCCCACCCCGCTTCAAATCGTCGAGATTTACGCGGCCACGGGCGTCTGGATCGGGACGCCAGATGCGCCAGAACCCGCGCTCGAAGATGTGTTGCTGAGCCTCTATCAAACCACGTTAGACGACCCTATCGCCCACGCAGATGCCGTGGCCCTGCCCAAATCGAGCGACCAGATAGAGCCGACATTGCCGCGCAGATACTTGCCGCCGCCTCCCCCCGGCTCGACCTTTACCGTCGACGCGCGCGGACTTGTGGCCCCCACCGCAGATGGCATCGTAACGCCCGACGGCGTTAGGGTCATCGCCGGCGCCCCACCGGTTGAGGTTTTGCCACCGCCCCGGCCCACATCGCCCGACACGCCCAGCCCGGATGCCGACGCCGCCCCCAGCCCCGAGGCCGCCCAGCGCGCCTTACTTGCCAAGATCCAGCCCACGCCCCGCCCCGCAAATTCCGCCGACGCCGTGGAACGGTCTGAAAACAACGGCCTCACCCTAGCGGAATTGCGCCGCCCAGAACCCACGCCGCGCCCCAAAAGCCTTCAGGTCCAAGCCGAAGAGGAGGCGCGTCTTTCTGCCTCCGTCGCTGCGGCCGCCGCACAGGCCGCTCAACAAGCCTCTCTTGCGAGCCCGGGTGCAGCCAGCGGCGGGCAACGCGCCACAAACCCCGGCGCTATCGCCCCGCTGGGCACCATCCCAGAGCCACCCCTGCGGGTCACCCCCCAAAGCGATAGCCCGCTGGCCATCGCCCGATCCGCCGCGCCGCGCACAAGGCCCGCAGATGCGGATAAACGGGTGGCGGCAATACAGGAGCGGGCCACGACGCAGGCCGCGAACACCGCCTCCGTTGCCGCTGTCGCACCGCGGCCACAAGCCCCCGCAACCACGCGCACCCTACCCACAGGCAGCTCAGTGGCGCGCGCCGCCACGCAGGCCAACGCGCTATCTTTGCGTGAAGTCAGTCTAATCGGTGTCTTTGGAAAGCCTTCGTCACCCAAAGCACTCGTGCGCCTACGCAATGGACGCACAGTTCGGGTCGGCGTCGGGGACCGTGTGGATAGCGGTCGCGTGACTTCTATCGCGCCGGGGCGTCTGACCTACCGAAAAGGCAGCCGCGATCTCGTGCTCGAAATGCCCCGCATCTAAGCCCAGCCTACAGCAGCCACATCGCCGCAAGACCCAAGAACGCAAAGAACCCGACCACATCGGTCACCGTTGTCACAAACGCGCCCGAGGCCAACGCGGGGTCGATCCCGGCCTTTTCCAACAACACCGGCACGCCCACGCCCGCCAAACCCGCCACGAGCAGATTTACCACCATCGCCACGCCGATCACCGCACCCAACATGGGTGAGCCGAACCAGATCACTCCGACGATCCCCATGATCACCGCAAATGCCAAGCCGTTCACCAGCCCGACTAAGACCTCACGCCGGATCACGCGCCACACGTTGGCCCCAGTCAAATCCTTGGTCGCAAGTGCGCGCACCGCCACGGTCAACGCTTGCGTGCCCGCGTTCCCGCCCATGGACGCCACGATGGGCATCAACACGGCCAATGCCACGATCTGCGCGATCACATCCTCAAACTGCGCAATGACCAATGACGCCAGCACGCTGGTCACAAGGTTCACAAACAGCCAAGGAAAGCGCCGCTTAACCGTCGCCGCGACCTTATCAGCCAAGGACCCTTCGGCATCCACACCCGCCAGTCGCAGGATGTCTTCCTCATGCTCTTCGTCCAACACATTCATCGCGTCATCGATTGTGATGACCCCGACCAACCGCTCATCCTCATCCACCACAGGGGCAGAGATCAGGTGGTATTGGTTGAATGCATAGGCCACATCGCCCTCGTCCTGCGTGACATCAAAGGTGCGAAAACTGTCCTCAGTGATGGCCGCCAAAGCCACTGATCGCGGATGCGCCAGCATCTTGCCCAATGTCACATAGGCTGTGGGGCGCAGCTTGGGGTCCACAAGGATCAGGTGGTAAAACTGCTCCGGCAGGTCGTCGCTGGCGCGCAGATAATCGATCGCCTCGCCCACGGTCCAATGCTCGGGCGCCATCACGACCTCACGCTGCATCAAACGGCCGGCGGAATACTCCGGATAGGACAGCGCGCGCTCAACCGCGACGCGGTCGGCATCCTCCAAGGCGTCCAGAATCGCCTCGGCTTGCTCCTCATCCTCAAGATTCTCGATGAAGTCCACGACGTCATCGGTTTCCAACTCCGCCACCGCCTCAGCCACTTGGGCCGAAGGCAATGTGGCCACGATCTCTTCGCGCACGCTTTCGTCGAGTTCACTTAAAACATCGGCGTCCAGATCATCGCCCAACAACCCAAAGAAACGCGCCCGCTCACCACGGCCAATCTGCTCTAGGATGTCGGCAATATCCGCCGGGTGCAGTGGCTCCAACAGGGCCTTCAGCCCCACTTCGTCCTGCGCCTCAAGTGCGGCACGCACCAATCCCAACCGCTGAGCATACTGCGCGGCTTCGTTTTCGGGGGGGTCGATGACCTCAGGCTGATCCATGGCGCACCTCTTGCTTGCCCCTTACCTACCGCGCGGCTGGATCAAGTCCAACCGGGATTTACGGTCCCCCACGCGGCAGATAGGCTACGGCGCATGACACATCTGCTCCTTGGCCAAACCCTGACACTGCCCAGTGACCCGTTCCACACGGGCCATGAAAGCGCGCGCCATGAACGCCGCGGCGCTGTGGCGATTGCGCAGGGCAAAATCACAGCCGTGGGC
>NZ_CEZFMW010000160.1:0-5680 GCF_982993085.1 Thalassobacter sp.
ATGACGGGATCGATTTCCTTGTGGCCATCGTCGGCTTGTTCGCCGTGTCCGAGGTGTTCTTTTTTATCGAAAAGCACGGCAAACAGGGCGCGTTGAACATCAAGATCGACAAAGTCACCGTCCCGTGGCTTGAGATCTGGTCCACGCGCTGGGTCATGCTGCGGTCCTCGGTTTTGGGTTTTATCGCTGGGGTTTTGCCCGGTGCGGGGGCCTCGCTCGGCTCATTCCTGACCTACGTGACCGAGAAATCCATTGCCGGCGAAAAGGGTAACTTCGGGACCGGCGTGGCCAAGGGCATTGCCGCGCCCGAGGTCGGCAACAACGCCGCCGCCGGTGGTGCGCTGGTGCCGATGCTGACCCTCGGCGTGCCCGGATCGGGCACGACAGCCGTGTTGCTGGCGGTGCTGGTCACGCTCAACATCACCCCCGGCCCGACGCTCTTTACCGACCGACCCGATGTGGTTTGGGGGCTGATCGCGTCACTGCTGATTGCGAACTTTGTGCTGCTGGCGATGAACGTGCCGATGGTGAAGGTCTTCGTAAAGCTGCTGGAACTGCCACCTGCCATCCTGATGCCGGGCGTGACGATGGTTAGCTTTGTGGGGATATACTCCCTTACGGGGAGCTATTTCGACCTGCTTTTGGTCGTGTTGTTCGGCATTCTTGGCTATGTCCTGCGCAAGTTGGATATCCCGACAGTGCCAGTCATTCTTGGCATTCTGTTGGGCGGCAAAATGGAAAAACAACTGCGCGACGCCATGGTCCTCAGCGACGGCGACTGGACCTATCTGCTGTCGAGCGGGATTTCCATCGGGCTGTTTGTGGCCGCGTTCCTTGGCTTTATCGCACCGATGTTCCTGCGTAAGTTTCTCAAGAAACCACAGCTGCCGACAGATTGATGACACGCGTTCTGATCCCCTCCGGTGCCCTTGGGCTGAATTACGACCAAGCCGCGTTGGAGCGGGGTATCGTCAATCGCCCCGACATTATCGTGATCGATGGGGGCAGCACCGACAGCGGGCCTGCGTATCTGGGGCGCGGCGTGTCGAAATACGCCCGCGCCTCCACCAAGGTGGAATGGGCCGGGCTGATGACCGCGCGCGCCAAGGCGGGGGTGCCGCTAGTGATCGGCACAGCGGGCACCTGCGGCGCGGATACTGCGGTCGATTGGATGCTGGAGCTGACCCGAGAAATCGCGGCTGAGCAAGGCACTCCCGTCAAGATCGCGACCCTGAAATCGGGCCAAGATCCTGAGGCCATCGCAAAGGCCAACCTAAGCCCCCTGCCCGGTGCCCCAACCGTCACGGCCGAGGATATCGCCGCGTGCAGCAATATCGTAGCACTCGCCGGGGCCGAGCAGGTCACGCAGGCCCTTGAGACAGGGGCCGACATCATCATCTGTGGCCGCGCGACTGACACGGCCATCATCGCGGCCCTGCCGTTGCAAAACGGCGATCACGCAGGTGCCGCATGGCATGGCGCAAAGATCGGTGAATGCGGTGCACTGTGTGCCACCAACCCGCAGTCGGGCGTTCTTCAGGTGGATTTTGACGCGACGGGGTTTACCATCACGCCACTGGCGGATGGCGCGCACGCCACGCCGCACACGGTCTATGCCCATATGCTGTATGAGAACTCCGACCCGTTTATCCTGTATGAACCCGGTGGATATCTGGATGTTCGGGACGCAACCTACACTGCGCTGGATGACAGCCGTGTCCGGGTCGAAGGCTCGGCGTGGGTGCCGTCAGACGCCTACACCGTCAAGATAGAGGGCGCGCGAGTGGCGGGCTATCAGGTCGTTGCTATGGCGCTGTTGCGCGACACCCGTTATGTGGCCAACGCGCAGGCTTGGGCTGATGATATCGCCACAAAAGCCCGCGCCAAGGTCGAGGCCCGACTGGGCACCACGGATTTTCATATTGAGCTGCGCCTGATTGGTCAGAACGCCAGCTTCGGCCCGCTAGAGACCAAGGCCAGCACCCCGAATGAGATCGGCGTCACCGCCATTGTCACCGCCCCCACCGAGGCCCGCGCCGAAGAAATCGCCAAGATCCTCAACCCCTATCTGTTGCATCACCCACTGACCCAAGAAGAAGAGCAGCCGACATTTGCTTTCCTCTTTTCTCCGCCAGAAATGAAACGCGGCGCGACCTATGCGTTCACGCTGCATCATACAATGACGTTGAACAACCCGATGGATGCATTCCGCCTAGAGGTGCATGAACATGGCTGAATTGCGCGCCCTTGTCCAAAAGGTCCGATCCAAAAATGCAGGACCATTTTGGCTGACGATTGATATCTTTTGTGGCAGTGCCGCGGCCTATACCGTGGTGCAACCCCGGCTAGACACGGCGGCTGTCGCGCAGGTGTTTGGCAAGGATGCCGCGACCTTCAAACGCTTCGACATTCCAGACCTGCATGTGATCAAAATCAGCCTGCCGCGGCCTACTATTCAAGGTGCGATTGAGGACCGGGATATGCACGGTGCCTCATGGGCCGCCCTTGTGGGTGAAATGCAGATTTAGCCTAAGCCTCAGACACAACGGACGCGAGTTCCGCCGCGCCATCGATCAGTCGGTCAAGGTGATGCATCAGATCATGCACCGATTGACGCTGGGTCGGAGCATGGATCGATAGGGTACACAGAAGCCGCCCCTGATCGCTTTTGATGGGCACGGCGATGGCGCACATGCCTTCCATGTATTCCTCATCATCGATGGAATACCCACTTGCCCGGATTTGCGCCATGCTCGTCTTGAGCGCGGCAGGATCGGTTACGGTGTTGCCTGTATGCGCCTCAAGTGGTGCATTGCGCAGGTATCGATCTAGATAATCGGGCCGCAGCGATGAAAGGTACAGCTTGCCCGATGCGGTGCAATGGAACGGCACAATGGTGCCCACAGGCATGGCAATCCGAAGGGGCCACGCACTCTCGATCCGGTCGAGGTAGTACATCCCGTCGCGGTCAGCGATGGCAATATTACAGGTTTCACCGACTGCATCCACGATTGAGCGCAGCACGGCAATACGCACAGTCCGCACCCGTTCCGAGCTAAGCGTATCCACCGCAAGGTGGCGCAGACGACGGCCGGGGCTATAGCTCCGCCCGTCGAGATCACGTTGCAGAAAACCTTCCTGCTCGGCAGTGTGAAACAGCCTGTGCAGGGTGGGTTTGGGCAGGCCGAGGGTGTCATTCACGCCAGATGGTGTCACGGGGGTGCCCGCTTTGGCCACCTCCTCCAGCAGCCGAAGCAGCCGGAGGTTGGTGGGAATGTGTTCGTCCGCATTCGATTTTGCGGTGTCCTCAGCCATACCTACGCGTCCCAGTTACCTGTTGGGCAGCAACGACAGAGCCGTTGACGGCACCAAAGCTACAAAAATCCATACCGAGATCAGAGCGATAAGGTACGGGAAGATGTACCGCAAGATGCGGAAGTACTGCACTCCGGTCACCCCAGAAGCCACGTAAAGGTTCAAACCATAGGGAGGCGTGATGAAACCAATCGATGCACCAACTAGGAAAATCACCGCAAAGTGGATCGGATCAACGCCCACGCTGGCTGCAATTGGGGCCAAGATCGGGGCAAGGATGATGGTGACGGGCAGCGACTCGAGGATCATGCCCGACACGAACACGATGATCATCGCCGTGAACAGAACCGCGTAGTAGCCACCCATGGCAGTCAGGAAGCCGCCGATCACCTCCTGTGCCCCCAAAAGCGACAGGATCTGCTGCATCACCACCGAAACCGCGATGAGCGGCGCCAGAATGCCGGTGATCTGCGCCGAGCGGATCACGATGGACGGGATGTCGGGGATGTTAAATCCCTCTACCACGAACATCGAAGCAAAGCTTTTCTGCTCAAGCGGCTGCTCGTTATCCACGTGCAGGAACTTGGTCGCATAGTAGCTCAGGATACCTGCAATGATGCAAAAGCCCACTGTCACGCCTGCCGCCTCGGTCGGAGAGAACTTGCCAGTGTAGATGCCCCAAAGCACCAGACCGATTGCAAAGAACCCAAGCCAAGCACCGAACGCCGTTTTCAGGATGCGGTTCAGTTGGATCGGGATCAGGTAGCCCCAGCCGTTCGCACGACAGATCACCCAGCAGGCGAACTGCATGCCGAACACCATCAAGGCGCCGGGCAGAATACCCGCCACAAACAGGTCCGAGATCGGCAAGTTCATCAAGAAGCCATATACGATGAAGATGATCGAGGGCGGGATGATAATCCCGACCGTGCCGCCCGCCGCCGCTGTCGCGGCCGAGAAGCGTTCGTCATATCCACCTTTGACCATTTCGGGGTGCAGCATCGAGCCGATTGTCGCCGTCGTTGCCGAGTTCGAGCCCGAGATCGCCGCAAACAGGCCACAGGCCCCAATCGCCGCCATCGCCAAGCCGCCACGCAGCCAGCCAAGACAGGAATACGCAAAATCCGACAGCCTACGGGCAATACCGGATTTGTTAATCAAATCCCCCGTCAAAATGAACAGCGGCATCGCCAACAGCGCAAAGCCCTTGTTGAACACGTTCAACAGTTCCGCGCCCATGTTATCAAGTGTCAGACCCAGCACAAACGAGCAACCAATGATCCAGTATGAGATCACCAACAACACCGGCACACCGAGCATAAACAGAAACGTCACAGTGATTGAAATTAGGGTGACCCAGGTTCCATCAGTCCATTCAGCCATCACGTATCCCCCCCGATAACAGCTTGTTTAATCAGCGGCTCATCATTGCGCCACGCGCGGATATCGTCGCTCAGGTTTTGGAATACGCGGGTAACCAACAGCACAAACGCGATGGGTGCGGCTGTTAGGAACCACCACTGCATCACATTGTCCGTCCCCATCACGATAGCAAAGTTATCGGCCACCAGCGCAGTTTGCCGCGCCGTGGTCACAAAGACGATGACAGCAAAGACAAACCACAAAATCGCATCCAGCCACAGGCACATGTATTGTGCTGCGCGCGGCATATTCATGCGGAATTCGTTAAAACTAAGGTGCGTGCGCAACCTCACATTATAGGACGCGCCAAACCAAGCCATGATCATGAACAGGAACGGCGGGATCGTGGTGGACCAAGGTTCTTGGTCGTTAAACACGAACCGCTCGATCACGCCCGAAAAGATGATGTAGGCGATCGCCAAGTAGCTGCCCACCATCACGGCACGCTCTAGCTGGCGCTCAATCAATGGCGCCGCCCGGTAGAGCATCATCATCCCATATCCAGCGATTGTCACCGTTATGGTGCCCAGCGCATAGGCGGCATCTGCACGCAGCGCCTGCCTGATCGCCCAGACATCCCCAGAGATCATCGCCGAAATGATGGTCCCCATATCCGACACCATTTCCATGGGTCGTCCCTCCTATTCCAACTCTAAAAAGGGCCCCATTTCAGGGCCAAACCCGTCCAGTTTTCTAGATCACGGTTTCACAGAAAAAAAGGCCAACCCCCGACACACGGGGATTGGCCCTTTGGCATATCTAGGCGATTACGCTTTCCACCAACGGCGGGGTTCGACGTTTTCGGCCAGCGTGTGGGTGTTGGTGCGGACTTCGTTGTAGATGTCCTGGTATGTATCGATCCCACCGGCCCAGCCGTTGATCCGCTCGCGCCACTGCTCCCAGAGCTGTGGTTGGAACTCGGGCGAGCACATTTCCTCGGCCA
>NZ_CEZFMW010000161.1:0-5645 GCF_982993085.1 Thalassobacter sp.
GCGAGAGCGGCACGTGAACAGCCATTTGGTCACCGTCGAAGTCAGCGTTAAACGCAGAACACACGAGCGGGTGCAGCTGGATGGCCTTACCTTCGATGAGGACAGGCTCAAACGCTTGGATACCCAAACGGTGAAGCGTCGGCGCACGGTTCAGCAAGACGGGGTGTTCGCGGATTACCTCGTCGAGGATATCCCAAACTTCCGGACGCTCTTTTTCGACCAGTTTCTTAGCCTGCTTCACAGTGCTAGACAGGCCTTTGGCCTCCAGACGTGAATAGATGAACGGCTTAAACAGCTCCAATGCCATCTTCTTGGGCAGACCACATTGGTGCAACTTCAGCTCGGGGCCGGTCACAATGACCGAACGACCCGAAAAGTCGACGCGCTTACCCAAAAGGTTCTGACGGAAGCGACCTTGCTTACCTTTCAGCATGTCGGACAGCGATTTCAACGGACGCTTGTTGGCACCCGTGATCACGCGGCCACGACGGCCGTTGTCGAACAATGCATCCACGGATTCTTGCAGCATCCGCTTTTCGTTCCGCACGATGATATCGGGCGCGCGCAGTTCGATAAGACGCTTGAGACGATTGTTCCGGTTGATCACGCGGCGGTACAGATCGTTCAGATCCGAGGTCGCGAAACGACCACCATCGAGTGGCACAAGTGGGCGCAATTCTGGTGGGATCACGGGGATCACAGTCAGAACCATCCACTCAGGACGGTTACCTGATTCAAGGAAGCTTTCGACGATCTTCAGACGCTTAATGATCTTCTTGGGCTTCAGCTCACCTGTGGCCTCTTTGAGGTCTTCACGCAGGGTTGCTGCTTCTTGCTCAAGGTCGATCGCGGCCAGCATTTCGCGAATCGCTTCTGCACCGATGTTGGCTTGGAACGCATCTGCACCAAAGGCGTCTTGCGCATCCATGAACTCCTCTTCGGACATCAACTGACCATAAGTCAGGTCCGTGAGGCCGGGCTCAATCACGACGTAGTTCTCAAAGTAGAGAATACGCTCAAGATCGCGCAGGGTCATGTCCAGCATCAGGCCGATGCGCGATGGCAGCGACTTGAGGAACCAAATGTGTGCAACGGGCGACGCCAGTTCGATGTGGCCCATCCGCTCACGGCGGACCTTTTGCAGCGTGACTTCAACACCACATTTTTCGCAGACAACGCCGCGATATTTCATACGCTTATATTTGCCGCACAGACATTCGTAATCTTTGATCGGGCCAAAGATACGCGCGCAGAACAAGCCATCACGCTCGGGCTTGAATGTCCGGTAGTTGATGGTTTCCGGCTTTTTGATCTCACCATACGACCACGACAGGATGCGCTCAGGCGATGCGAGCGACACCTTGATTTCGTCGAACACTTTGGTGGGCGCGACGGGGTTGAATGGGTTGTTTGTAAGTTCCTGGTTCATTTTGATACCTCAATGGGGGTGGAAGGAAAAAGAGGGGGGACGGCGGGAACAAGTCCCGCCCAATGCGCGGCTTATTCCGCCGCGATCCCGCCCTCGTCTTCCTCCGCATCCAGGAGTTCCATGTTCAGGCCAAGGCCGCGGACTTCTTTGACGAGAACGTTAAAGCTCTCTGGCACGCCGGCCTCAAAGTTGTCCTCACCCTTCACGATGCTTTCATAGACCTTGGTCCGACCCGCGACGTCATCCGACTTCACCGTCAGCATTTCCTGCAAGGTGTAGGCGGCGCCATAAGCTTCCAGAGCCCAGACCTCCATCTCACCGAAGCGCTGACCACCGAACTGCGCCTTACCACCCAGCGGCTGCTGCGTAACAAGCGAGTACGGCCCCGTGGAACGGGCGTGGATTTTGTCGTCCACAAGGTGGTGCAGTTTCAGCAGATATTTGACGCCGACCGTCACCTGACGTGAGAATTTCTCACCGGTACGACCATCGAACAGATCCGACTGACCAGAGGTGTCGAAGCCCGCGCGTGTCAGCGCATCGTTCACATCAGCCTCTTTCGCACCGTCAAAGACGGGTGTTGCGATTGGCACACCACGGGTAACATTGCCCGCTGCTTCAAGGACCTGATCCTCATCCATACCACCGAATGCATCGGAATAGACCTCATCACCATAGGCGATTTTCAGGGCATCACGGACTGGTGTCATATCACCGGAGCGTTTGTATTCACCCAGAGCATCGTCGATCTGGATCCCGAGGCCGCGTGCAGCCCAACCCATGTGGGTTTCGAGGATCTGACCCACGTTCATACGCGACGGCACGCCAAGCGGGTTAAGCACGAAGTCAACGGGTGTACCGTCGCCGAGGAACGGCATGTCTTCCATGGGAACCACCTTGGAAATCACACCTTTGTTACCGTGACGACCAGCCATTTTATCACCAGGCTGAAGCTTACGCTTCACAGCAATAAAGACTTTGACCATCTTCATCACACCTGGGGGCAGATCGTCGCCACGGCGTACTTTCTCGACTTTGTCCTCAAAGCGAGCTTCAAGCGTCCGCTTCTGGATTTCGTACTGCTCGTTGAGGGCCTCAACCTGTTGCGCGTCGGCTTCTTCACCCAGCGCAAGCTGCCACCACTGACCACGGCTCAATGTGCCGAGCAGGTCTTCGGTGATTTCGGAGCCGGCTTTGATCCCTTTGGGACCTTTCACAGCTTCCTTGCCGATGATCATGCTCTTGAGACGCGCATAGATGTTGCGGTCCAGAATGCCCATTTCATCGTCGCGGTCACGTGCGAGACGCTCGACTTCTTCACGCTCGATCTGGAGAGCCCGCTCGTCTTTTTCCACGCCATGGCGGTTAAAGACGCGAACTTCCACAACGGTCCCGAAATCGCCGGGTTTCACGCGCAGCGAGGTGTCGCGCACGTCAGAGGCTTTCTCACCAAAGATGGCGCGCAGGAGTTTCTCTTCCGGCGTCATCGGGCTTTCACCCTTTGGTGTGATTTTACCCACAAGGATATCGCCCGGCTCAACATCGGCACCGATGTAAACGATGCCCGCTTCGTCGAGATTGCGCAAAGCTTCCTCACCGACGTTGGGGATATCGCGGGTGATTTCCTCAGGCCCAAGCTTCGTATCACGGGCAGCGACTTCAAATTCTTCGATGTGGATCGAAGTAAAGACGTCATCACGTGCGATCCGCTCGGAAATCAGGATCGAGTCTTCGTAGTTGTAGCCGTTCCAAGGCATAAACGCGACGACCACGTTTTTGCCGAGCGCCAGTTCACCAAGGTCGGTCGAGGGACCATCGGCGACAACTTCGCCTTTGCCCACACGATCGCCCACTTTGACCAACGGACGTTGGTTGATGCAGGTGTTTTGGTTGGAGCGCTGGAACTTACGCAAGCGGTAGATATCTACGCCAGCATCGCCAAGCTCAAGATCTTCGGTCGCCCGCACAACGATACGCTGTGCGTCGACTTGGTCGATCACACCACCGCGTTTCGCCATGATGGCCGCGCCAGAATCCTTGGCCACAACGCTTTCCATGCCCGTGCCAACGAAGGGAGCATCAGCCTGCAACAAAGGCACAGCCTGACGTTGCATGTTCGAGCCCATGAGTGCGCGGTTAGCATCGTCGTTTTCGAGGAACGGGATGAGCGCCGCAGCAACCGAGACCAACTGCTTGGGCGAGACGTCGATCAGATCAACGTTATCGCGGGATTGCAGCATGTAGTCGCCGGCTTGACGGGTCGAGACGAGGTCATTTTTGAACCGCATCTGATCGTCGAGTTGCGCGTTTGCCTGCGCCACTGTGTGACGCATTTCCTCGGTCGCGGACATGTAGCTGACTTCGTCAGTCACCTGACCATCAACCACCTTCCGGTAGGGCGTTTCGATAAAGCCGTACTTGTTCACGCGGGCAAACGTGGCCAGCGAGTTGATCAGACCAATGTTCGGGCCTTCCGGCGTCTCAATTGGGCACATCCGGCCGTAGTGCGTTGGATGCACGTCGCGGACCTCAAAGCCAGCACGTTCACGTGTCAGACCACCAGGTCCAAGCGCGGAAAGACGGCGTTTGTGCGTCACTTCGGACAGCGGGTTTGTTTGGTCCATGAACTGCGAGAGCTGCGAAGAGCCAAAGAATTCACGCACCGCAGCAGCAGCAGGTTTCGCGTTAATCAGGTCTTGCGGCATCACCGTGTCGATTTCGACGGACGACATACGCTCTTTGATCGCGCGCTCCATGCGGAGCAAACCAACGCGGTACTGGTTTTCCATCAATTCGCCAACGGAACGCACACGACGGTTACCTAGGTGGTCAATATCGTCGATATCGCCCTTGCCGTCACGCAGCTCAACCAGTGCTTTGATGCACGATACGATGTCTTCGTGGCGCAGCGTACGCATGGTGTCTTCGGCGTCCAGTGCCAGACGCATGTTCATTTTGACCCGGCCAACAGCGGACAGATCATAACGCTCAGAATCGAAGAACAACGTGTCGAACAAGTTGCTTGCGGATTCTACGGTGGGTGGCTCGCCCGGACGCATGACGCGGTAGATATCCATGAGCGCGGTGTCGCGACCCATGTTTTTGTCTGCCGCCATCGTGTTGCGCATGTAGGGGCCGACGTTGACGTTGTCGATATCGAGGACTGGGATGTCCGTGATACCAGCGTCCATCAATTCCTTCAGCGTACCGCCAGAAACTTCGCCTTCTTTGTCGAGTTCCCATGTCAGCTCATCGCCAGCTTCGACATAGATCGCGCCGGTGTCTTCGTTGATGATGTCGCGCGCAACGAACTTGCCGAGGATGTTGTCGAACGGCACCAAAAGCTCAGTGACGGTACCCTCATCGATCAGCTTCTTCACCGCACGTGGGGTGATTTTCTTGCCAGCTTCCGCAACGACTTCGCCTGTGGCCGCATCCACAAGGTCATACGTTGGGCGAGTGCCGCGCACACGCTCTGGGAAGAACTTGGTCGACCAGCCTTGGCCTTTAACCAAACTGTAATCAACGGTGTCGTAGTAGGCATCCATGATCGCCTCTTGGTCCATACCGAGGGCATAGAGCAGGGTCGTCACGGGCAGTTTACGGCGACGGTCGATGCGCGCAAACACGAGGTCTTTGGCGTCGAACTCAAAGTCCAGCCACGAGCCGCGGTAGGGGATAATACGGCAGGCGAACAAGAGTTTCCCGGAGGAATGGGTTTTGCCCTTGTCGTGGTCAAAGAACACGCCGGGGGAGCGGTGCATCTGGGATACGATCACACGCTCGGTACCGTTCACAACGAACGTCCCATTTGGCGTCATCAAGGGCATATCGCCCATGAACACGTCTTGTTCTTTGATGTCCTTGACGGACTTCGCACCTGTGTCTTCGTCCACATCAAACACGATCAAACGCAGAGTTACCTTGAGCGGCGCCGAATAGGTCATATCCCGCTGCTGACACTCTTCAACATCGTACTTCGGCTTTTCCAGCTCGTACTTTACGAACTCAAGGATCGCAGTTTCGTTGAAATCCTTGATCGGGAAAACCGACTGAAATACGCCCATGATACCTTCGCCGTCGAGAGGCTGTGCGGAATCACCGGATTTCAGGAAAAGATCATAAGAAGATTTTTGAACCTCAATCAGGTTCGGCATCTGTAGAACTTCGTCAATTTTGCCGAAGTATTTACGGATACGTTTGGTGCCTGCGTGCG
>NZ_CEZFMW010000162.1:0-5409 GCF_982993085.1 Thalassobacter sp.
AAACGCGAAATCAAGCGCGTGCTTGGACATGGTGTCCTCCGTCACTGAGCGGAAAAGAGAAAAGCGCCGCCCGGGGTGGGGCGGCGCCGAAAAGGTCGCTTAGTCGATGTAGCCGAGTTGCTTCATCACACTTGTGTAGGTCTCAATCTCGGTGTCGATGAACGCTTTGAAGTCATCCAGACCGATCAGCTCAGAGCGATATTGCAGCGCAGACTGCGCCTCAAACGCTTTGTAGCTGTCAGCCTCAACCGCTTGTTCGATCACGCCGTACAGATGTTTTGCTTGGTCCATGTCGTCGCCGCCTTGCATTGCAAAGGCGCGCCAGCGACCCAGTGTGACGTCGTAGCCCATCTCAACCGCGGTGGGCACGTCGGGCAGTTCGGGCAGGCGGGTTTCGGAGAACAGGACCAGCGGACGCAGATCACCGGATTCCCACAGGCCGCGCGCGGGACCGAACTCTTCAAACATCGCGTCGACTTGGCCGCCCACAGTGTTGGATACCATTTCGGATGAGGAAAACGGCACAGTGGTAAAGTTCACATCAGCCTCAAGGCCAAACAAGCTGACCGCGACCTCGTCAAAGCCACCAGCACCCGATAGGGCTACGGACACAGAGCCGGGGTTGGCCTTGGCGGCGTCCAGCATGTCTTGGACGGTCTGGAAGGGGCTGTCGGCGGGCACCCAGATCAGGGCTTGGTCAAACTGCACACGGGCCAATGGCAAGAAGTCCGCCATGTCGATGCGGCCTTGCACGTGGCTAATGATTTGTGCGGGGCTGATCGCCATCAGCGTGTAGCCGTCGTCGGGGCGACGCTGCCATTGTGCGATTGCGGGAATGCCGCCGCCGCCTTTGATCGAAACCGGCACCATCTGTTGGCCTGTGATCTCGGCGAAGGGTTCTGCAACTGCGCGCACAAAGCGGTCGGTGCCGCCGCCGGGGCCGTAGTGATGAATGACTTCAACAGAGCGTGAGGGGTAGTCGTCGCTTGCAACCGCAGGTGCGGCGAACACAAAGCCCGCAGCAAGAGCCGCAAGTGTGAGTGTGGTTTTGGTCATGGTAGTCCTCCCAGTTTTTGTCTTCTTTTTGGTGGGGCAGGGCGCATATATGGCGCTCTGCTCCGTTTTTTGGATGATACGGTCTTATTCTGCCGCTTGGAGAGCCGAGGCGTCGACCGTGTCGAGCACCTCGATGGCGGCATCCAAACCGCCCTTTTGATGTGGAACGCCGGCGCGGGTGAGCCCGCGCTCAACGCCCGTAAGTGTGGCCAACAGCATTGCGTCGTTGAAATCGCCAAGGTGACCGATCCGGAACACCTTGTCAGCGACCTTGGACAGGCCATTGCCGAGCGAGATGTCCGATTGTTCCAGCACGGTTTTGCGGAAGCCGTCCGCGCTGTGACCCTCGGGCATCAAGACCGCCGTCAACACTCCGCTTTCTTGGCCCTGTTGGGCGCATAGCACCTCTAGGCCCCAGCCACGCACGGCGGCACGGGTCGCGGCGCCATGACGGGCATGGCGGGCAAAGACCGCATCAAGGCCTTCTTCGTGCAGCATCGCGATTGCTTCGTTTAGGCCGTACAGCATGTTGGTGCCGGGGGTGTAGGGGAAGTAGCCGGTGGCATTCGGCCCTACCATATCGTTCCAATCCCAGTAGGAGCGGCGCATCCCGCCGGAGCGCGCCACGGCCATGGCCTTGTCGCTGACCGCGTTAAAACTGATTCCGGGGGGCAGCATCAAACCCTTTTGTGAGCCAGACACGCAGACATCCACGCCCCATTCGTCAAAGCGGAAATCAACCGAGGCAAGGCCCGAGATACTGTCTACCATCAGTAGGGCGGGGTGCTTGGCTGCATCGATGGCCGCGCGCACCTGTGCAATGGGCGAAACGGAGCCTGTCGAGGTCTCATTGTGGACGACGCAGACGGCTTTGATCTCGTGGTTTGTATCAGCGCGCAGGCGTGTTTCAATCGCGTCGGGGTCTGCACCGCCGCGCCAATCGCCCTCAATGAACTCAGCCTCAACGCCGAGTTTACTGGCCATTTTGTTCCACAGGGTGGCAAAGTGCCCGGTCTCATACATCAAGACGCGGTCGCCTTCTTTGACCGTGTTGACCAAGGCCGCCTCCCACGCGCCGGTCCCGGACGCAGGATAGATAAACACGTGGCCCGCCTCGGTTTTGAAGATCGTCTTCATACCCTCCAGCGCGGTTTGGCCGACAGCGGCGAAGTCTGGTCCGCGGTGGTCAATCGTTTGCCGCGCGATGGCGTGCAGAATGCGATCTGGCACGGCCGAAGGGCCTGGGATTTGCAAAAAATGACGTCCAGCCTTTCGGGCCATAAGCGTCTCCTTCGTCGTTTTGGGGGCGATCAGTCTACCTTAGTGGTTGACGTCACGTGCCCTGTGCATATTTAATTTTGCATTATGTATTACGGGTGATTATGATTGAGTCAATATATTTCGTAAAAACGCCCACCAGCATAATAACACGTCGCCACACGGGCCCCGGAGGACATAAGATGTTAGAGCAGTCACTGCGCCAGAGTTTTCAGGGGGATATCCTCTTTGATCGGTTCTCTCGGGGGCGGTATTCGACAGATGCGTCTATCTATCAAATGATGCCTGCGGGCGTCGTTGCCCCACGCACGCGCGAAGACGTTGAGGCAGCGCTTTATGCGGCACGGATGGCCGGTGTGTCGGTGACGGGACGCGGGGGCGGGACATCCCAATGCGGGCAAACGGTCAACTCTGGGCTGATCGTCGACAACGCACGCCATTTTAACGGCATCCTTGAAATCGACATTGAAAATCGCCGCGCGGTGGTCGAGCCCGGCGTTGTTCTGGATGAACTGAACCGTGCGCTAAAACCCCATGGGCTTTGGTATCCGGTGGACGTTTCTACGGCCTCTCGGGCGACGATTGGTGGGATGGCCGCGAACAATTCATGCGGCGGGCGGTCCCTGCGCTACGGGACGATGCGCGACAATGTTATCTCAATCGAGGCGGTCATGCATGACGGCACAGTCGCAACCTTCGGTGAGGTCGATCTGGCCCGGGCGCAGGGCAACACGCCCTACGACCTGTTGGCGGCTGATATGTTGGCGCTTGGGGCTGACAATGCCGCGCTGATTGAGGCGCGGTTCCCAAAGTTGAAGCGTCGCGTTGGCGGCTACAACCTTGATGCGCTTGTGCGCAACGGGCACGCGCCGAATATGGCGCATCTGTTGGTCGGCTCCGAAGGAACGCTGGCGTATTTCACCAAGGTTGAGCTCAAACTCTGGCCCGTCGTCGGTAAAAAAGTCATGGGGGTTTGCCACTTTCCAACGTTCTATCAGGCGATGGACGCGACCCAACACTTGGTCAAGACGAACCCGCTGTCGGTTGAGCTTGTCGATGCCACGATGATCGGCCTGTCGCGTCAGATTTCGATGTTCAGGCCGACCATTGATAAGGTGGTTAAGGGCGATCCTGCCGCTGTGCTGCTGGTGGAGTTCGATGAGGGCGACCCCGAGGTGAACGCCGCCAAGCTGCGAGATCTGCATCAGGCGATGGCTGATCTGGGCTTTGACTGGGCACACACCGGCAACCAATGGGGTGGCGTGATCGATGTCGAGGATCAGCGGCTTCAGGGCCAAGTGGCCGAGGTGCGCAAATCCGGTTTGAATATCATGATGTCCATGAAGCAGGAGGGAAAGCCCGTCAGCTTCGTGGAGGATTGTGCCGTCGAGCTGAAGGATCTTGCAGCCTACACCGAGCGTTTGACCGGCATTTTTGAACGCCACGATACGTCGGGTACATGGTACGCGCATGCCTCGGTTGGGTGTCTGCATGTGCGCCCGATCCTGAATATGAAGGCCGGTGAGGACGTGGCCAAAATGCGTTCAATCGCGGAGGAAGCCTTTGATCTGGTGGCGGAATACAAAGGCTCCCACTCGGGAGAGCATGGGGACGGGATTGTCCGGTCCGAATTTCATGAAAAAATGTTTGGTTCCGAGATTACGGAGGCTTTCCTAAAGGTCAAAGATCGATTTGATCCCAAACGCCGCTTTAATCCGAACAAGATCGTTGAAGCCCCCAAAATGGATGACCGCACGCTGTTCCGGTTTGGGCCGGACTATACGGTCAAACCGCTCAAGACCGCGTTTGACTGGTCTGCTTGGCCGGGCGCGGGCGGGGGTTTTCAGGGCGCCATTGAGATGTGCAACAATAATGGCGCCTGTCGCAAGCTGGAGGGGGGCGCGATGTGCCCCTCTTACCGGGCGACCCGCAACGAGCGGGATGTCACGCGGGGCCGAGCCAATTCCCTAAGGCTCGCGATTTCGGGGCAGTTGGGTGAGGACGCCCTGACCTCGGACGAGATGATGGAGACGATGAAGTTCTGTGTGTCGTGCAAGGCGTGCAAACGGGAATGTCCCACTGGTGTCGATATGGCCAAGATGAAGGTTGAGGTTTTGGCCGCACGCGCTGAAAAGCATGGGCTAGGCTTGCATGACAAGTTGGTGGCCTACATGCCTGACTACGCTCCTTATGCCTCTAAGGTGCCGTGGTTGCTGAACCTACGCAATAAGGTGCCGGGCTTAGCCAAGGTGATGGAGAAGCCTACGGGATTTGCGGCCTCAAGGCAGTTACCACACTGGTCATCGAACCCCTTCCGCGACGCAGAGGCCCAGGATGCCAACCCTGATGTCATTCTGTTTGCGGACATCTTTAACCGCTACTTTGAGCCAGAAAACCTGAGGGCAGCAGTGCGTGTCTTGCGTGCGGGTGGCAAACGGGTGGCGGTGGCCACGGATGGTGGCGCAAAGCCGCTGGATAGCGGACGGACGTATTTTGCGACCGGTCTGATCGACAAGGCCCGTGCTACGGGGCAGCGGTTGGTTGATGCGCTTGCGCCCCATGTGGCCGCTGGCCGCCCGATCATTGGGTTAGAGCCGTCGTGTCTTTTGACGCTGCGCGATGAAATTCCGGCGCTGATCCCAGGGGATACGACCGCCAAGGTCGCGGCAGCGGCGAAAATGCTAGAGGAGTACATCGCAGAAGCAACCGAGGCTGGCGCGTTTCACCTGAACCTACATGGGGTTGGTGCGCGTGTGATGTTGCACGGTCACTGCCACCAAAAAGCCCACGATGTGGTGCCCGCGATCCGGCGCACGCTTGATCTGTTGCCCGACACCGAGGTCGAAATGATCGAAAGCTCATGCTGCGGTATGGCGGGGGCCTTTGGTTACGGAGTTGACACAGAGGCGGTGTCACGCAAAATGGGAGAACTTACACTGTTTCCGGCAGTGCGCGCCGCGGCATCTGAGACAATTGTTGTCGCCGATGGCACCTCGTGCCGCCACCAAATTGCAGATGGTACCAACCGTGAGGCCATCCACGTCGTACGCCTTTTGGACCGGGCGCTGACGCAGT
>NZ_CEZFMW010000163.1:0-5328 GCF_982993085.1 Thalassobacter sp.
GTGCTCGCGCTGGAAGAGGAAGTCTGATGGAAAGTCTGATTGCCATCATGGTGGGGGTTCTTGTCGCCACATCTGTCTATTTAATGATGGCGCGCAATGTGCTGCGGTTCATCTTTGGTCTGGTGTTGCTATCTAACGCAGCCAACCTGACGATCTTTGCCGCCGGGGGGCTAACCCCTGAAACACCGCCCCTGATTGCAGAAGGCGCCGACACCGTAGTGGGCGCTGCCAATGCACTGCCTCAGGCACTGGTGCTGACGGCCATCGTGATTGGCTTTGGCCTGTTCGCCTTTGCGCTAGCGCTGGTTTACCGGACATACCAAAATCTTGGCACGCTCAACTCTGACGAAATGCGCATTGCGGAGCCGCATTTTGAGAGCGAAACCAAAGCTGGGGAGACCTCGAAATGAGTTGGTACCTCGCCACACCCATCATCCTGCCCTTCGCAACGGCTGTGTTGGCGTTTTTGTTCCGCAACACGCCTGAGGGGCGCTATATTTCGGTCGCGGGGTCCTTTGGGACTCTGATCGCCGCAGTCATTTTGATGGGCCAAGTGTTGGACCAAGGCGTTGTGGCCGCACAGATGGGCGGCTGGCCTGCACCCTTTGGCATCACGCTTGTGGCCGATTACCTAAGCGCCGTGATGGTGGTGATCACCGCGATAACCGGGCTCGCAGTCGCGATATATTCGATCGGTGACATCACCGAACGGATGGACCAATTGGGCTTTCACGCCCTGTTTCAGGTGCTCATTGCGGGCGTGACGGGTGCATTCCTGACTGGCGATTTGTTTAATCTCTACGTCTGGTTTGAGGTCATGCTAATCGCCTCGTTCGGGCTTTTGGTTCTGGGCGGCTCCAAGCAACAATTGGATGCGGGCATCAAATACGTCACCCTCAACCTGATCTCGACGATCTTGTTCCTGTCGGGCATTGGCTTGCTGTACGGCATGACCGGCACGCTGAACATGGCCGACCTTGCAGGCAGCGTTGACCGCATTCAGGACCAAGGCACATTGACCGTCATCGCCACGATGTTCCTGATCGGCTTTGGCGTAAAGGCTGCGGTTTTTCCGCTGTTTTTCTGGCTGCCCGCGTCCTATCACACCCCGTCTTTTGCGGTATCAGCCGTGTTTGCAGGGCTGCTGACCAAGGTCGGCGTCTACGCGCTCATCCGCATGTTCACGTTGGTGTTCGACACAGATGTCGCGTTCACCCACACACTGCTGTTGTGGATCGCAGGCTTCACCATGGTGACTGGGGTTCTGGGGGCCGCAGCGCAAACTGATTTCCGCAAAATCCTATCGTTCCACATCGTCAGCCAGATTGGCTACATGGTGCTGGGACTGGCGCTGTTTACACCGTTGGCACTGGTGGGGGCAGTCTTCTATTTGGTCCACCACATCATCGTAAAGGCCAACCTTTTCTTGATCGCAGGCGTGGCGCAGCGCATCTCAGGCAGTACGGAATTGGGCGCGATTGGCGGCATCTATAAGGGTGCGCCGTTTCTTGCGCTGTTGTTCCTGATCCCCGCGTTCTCACTTGCTGGCTTCCCGCCCCTTTCGGGGTTTTGGGCGAAGTATGTGCTGGTTAAGGCCGCCCTTGAGGTCGAGGGATGGATCATCGCCGGTGTCGCATTGGCCGTGGGTCTATTGACGATTTATTCGATGACCAAGATTTGGGGCCAAGCCTTTTGGAAGCCCCATCCCGACGGATACGTGCCCACGCTCGCGACCCTGCCCGCAGGCCAAAAGCTCGCGCTACTGACACCCATCACAGGGCTTGCGATCATGACCGTGCTTATCGGCGTCTTCCCGCAACCCTTCGTCAGCTTTGCCGAAACCTCGGCGGCTCAACTTTTGGAACCAACACTCTACATTGAAAAGGTGTTGGGTCTGAGCGCACCACTTGACGCTATCGCAGCCCCCGCGACGCCCCTGCCGGAGGTCACTCAATGAGCCTGTTCTTGCTAAACGTCATTCTCGCCGTGTCATGGGCGGCTCTTACGGGCAACTTTACCCTTTCGGGGCTGGCCGTTGGCACGGCCGTCGGCTTTGCCGCGCTCTGGGTTGCCTCTCCACTGTTCGAGGACAATGGCGGAGGATATTTCAAGCGTGTGTTCAAATGGGTCAAGCTAATCGTACTGTTCCACTGGGAGCTGATCATCAGCTCAGTCTACGTGGTGTGGGACGTTCTCACGCCTCATCACCGTGCCAAGCCTGGTATCATTTGCGTACCCCTAAAGGCCAAAGGCGAAGCTGAGGTATTGCTGGTGACGAACCTTATTTCGCTGACGCCAGGCACGCTCAGCATGGACGTGACCGAGGACTGCAACACCCTCGTGGTGCACGCGATGTTCGCCGACAATGCGGACCAAATTCGGGCCGACATTGAAAACGGAATGGAAAAATGGGTGCGGGAGGCGTTTGAATGACACCGCAAGAGTTCTTTGACTGGTCACTACACGCCAGCTTTATCATGGTGATGGTCGCCGTGGCCCTTGGGTTCATTCGCCTGATCAAAGGCCCATCGCTGGCCGACCGGGTCGTCGCGCTGGATCTGATGACGGTCTTGATTGTGGCCTTCTGCGGACTTTACGCCCTGTTGTCCGGGGTTCAGGCCTTTTTGGACGTGGCCATCGTGCTGGCACTGATTGGCTTTTTAGCAACTGTCGCCTTTGCCCGTTTTATTGAACGTAAAATTATCCGCGCCCAAGACACCACATTGGCTCAAGACTTGATGGATGAGCCCCCCACCGAGGAGCAAAAGCAATGAGCCTGATCATCATATCCGTGCTGCTGCTGCTTGGCGGGTTCTTCGCCTTTGTCGCGGCCCTTGGCATCGTCCGTTTGCCCGACGTTTTGATCCGAATGCATGCCTCAACCAAGGCAGGCACCCTGTCCTCTGGCCTGATCATGGCCGCAGTCGCGGTCTATTTCGGCGATACGCAAACGGTCGCGAAGTGCATCGCCATCGTTGTGTTCCTGCTCATCACGGCACCTGTGGGTGCGCATATGATCGGGCGCGCCGCATTTCGCGCCGGCGTGCCTCTGTGGGAACCGACCAAGATCGAACATGGCGTGCGCGAAAAACTGGGCATCGACTAAGGCAGGTCCGGGCGACAACCGCCCGGAACACACGTTTTATCCTTTGACCGCCCCGGCTGTCAGACCACTGACGATCTGGCGTTGGAACACCATCACCAACAAAAATAGTGGCGCCGTAATCGACACGGCCGCCGCCACGGCCTCTACCTGATCAGTGGTTGTTGTTTCGCGGTTGAAGTAACCCGCGATTGCCGGGACCATCGTCTGGTTCGACGCGTCCAGCAGTAGCGATGTCACCAAGAAGTCGTTGTAGGCCAGCAAAAAACTGAACAGTCCCGTCGTGATTACCCCCGGCCACATCACAGGCATGATCACCCAGCGAAACGCCTGAAAATGGGTGCAGCCATCCACGCGAGCGCTTTCGTCAAGCTCCTCCGGGATGCTTTGGAAGAACGACCGCAGCATCCAGATCGTGAACGGCTGGTTAATCGACACCAACACCGCGATCACCGCCAAGGGCTGCCCATAGAGTGTCGGCGCGTTTTCCCCCAAGATTGGGCGCAGCCATTCAGCGGAGTTGATGAAAAACGGCAAGTAGCCAGCAACCAAGACCGAGTGCGGCAAGGCGCGAAACACCAACGCTACGATCAAAATCCAGAAAGCGAGGTTTGATCCGGACCGCGCCAAACCATAGCCCGCCAGTGTCCCGACCGTCAGCGAAACAGTCACCACCCCCGCCGTCACCAACAGTGAGTTATTGAAGTTCTGCCAGAAGGCGTTTTCAACCCAAACCGCATAGTAATGTTCGGTCGTGAGACCCAAGATCGGCGTACCCAACGGGCCAGCCACGGCATTTAGCGGCACCAAGACCCATGGCAACACCACGAACAGGCCCACAATCACCATCACCGCAAAACCCGCGCAGATGACAAGCCAGCTGAACACCCGTTGTAATGTGCCAACCCCGGCGGCCATCGGCATCAACCACTTAACCGCCGCTTTGATCGACAGCCAAATGAATGCGAGCCCCAAGGCGATGTCGATCAACGACAGCCCGTCGCCCTTTGCCAAAGTCTCTGGCCCAAAAATCACCTCAGCGGCAGAGCTAGAGAAGGCATCAACCGGTGATTTGAAACTCATGGCGAGGACCCAAAACAATGGGAACGCCGCGAGCAAAAGCCAAAAGATCAAAAAGAGGTTCGAAGCCAGCTTGAGCCCAAACGGTTGGCGCATAGCGCGTGGAATGGCAGCCTCGCTCATGTCAGCCCCCCTTGTGATCGCGCCATGTGCGGCGCAGTGGCAGAATAAGGATCAGCACGATCCCGATCATCGTCAGCATCGCGCTGGCCGACGCTCGGCTGATCGCGCGGTTGCCCGCATCATCCGGTTGCAACAGATCGTAGGTCAGCCATTGCAGTGTGATCCGTTGCGATTGGGATGAGAAGCCGACGACTTCTTCGAATGCTCGATATGCATCCATGAGGTGGATCAGAGTGATAAAGATAATCAGCGGCATCAGGTGTGGAACAATCACATACCGCAACCGATCCCACCGCGACGCACCATCGATGATCGCACTTTCGAGGGTGTCTTGGTTGACCGTTTGCAGGCCTGCATAAAAGATCACAAAGGCAAAGGGAGCAACGTGCCATACCCGGTAAAACATCATCAAAAATTCAACCGCCCAGCCATTCGCCGCAACCGAGATGTCGGTCATAAACAGCGCCTCAAGCCAGACAGTCACAATTCCATCACCATAGAACAACCACCGGATCGACAGCGCACCAATGACCGGGGTGATGATGAATGGAAGCAGCGACACAAAGATCACCGGCCCCTTTACCGCCTTGGTCGCGTTATTGACTACCACCGCGATAGCCAGCCCAAGGCCCAATACAAAGGGCAGCGTGATCAATGTGAATGTCAGCGTGAACCGCAACGCCTTCCAGAAATCGATCTGAAGAATATTGCCCCATGCCCCCGATGAGATCGCTTCACCCACACGGTCCAGTTCCAACACATTGGCGTAGCTTTGTAGGCCAACCCATTTGGTTGTCGTCTGGATTTTGCCAAATTCGTCAAGGATCGGGACCGTTTTGACCTCGGTCACGCAGGTTTGGGCCAAAAAACCTGGTGTGCATGTCTCGACTTTAACCACCTCAACAATCGGCTGAGTGACTTGGAACGAATTCACCAGCACCGAGATAAGAGGCGCCGCAATGAACAGGAGCATCAAAAAGACGGACGGGCCGACGAACATCGCAAAGACTTTGGGCTTCATC
>NZ_CEZFMW010000164.1:0-5241 GCF_982993085.1 Thalassobacter sp.
TGTTAAATTGAAGGAGCGGTAATATGGCCCAAGATCATTCCACCGCCTTCGTCCGCACCCAAGAAATTCCACCTGCTCCCCCACCACCGGGGGAAACGGGTGCGGTGCATTGGATCAAGACGAACCTGATTTCGAGCGTGCCGAACGCCATCGCAACGGCTGTTGGCATCTATGTGGTCTACTGGCTGCTGTCGGGACTGATCCCTTGGATCGTGAACGGCACATGGGTCACCAACAACATCCGCGAATGTCGCGAAGTCCTAGCCGGCAGCGGCGGTGGCTGTTTTTCGGTCCTGACGGAGCGGTATGCGCAGATGCTCTTTGGGTTTGAGTATCCATCTGAGTTCTACTGGCGCCCTTCATTAGCCTTTGCACTGTTGTTCTTTGCTGTGCCACCGGCATTGTTTCCGATGTATCTGCCCCGCTGGATGTTGATCGGGACGGGTCTTTACCCATTTGTGGCCTTCTGGCTGATTTGGGGTGGTACGATCCTGACACCAATCGGCGCGCTGGTTGGGGTGATGGTGGGCTACTACGCATTCACCAAGCTGGATAAATACGGCTTCGCGGCTGCTCTTGGCGGCGGCGTTGTGGGGGCTTGGGTCGTTTGGCAGGCATTTGGGATGATCGCAGGCGGCATGCCTGGTTTCATCGCGCTGGACGCGGTTGAAAGCCGGAACATGGGCGGCTTTATGCTGAACATGATCCTCGGTGTTGTGTGTGTTTCGCTGTCGATCCCGCTGGGCATCGTGCTGGCACTGGGCCGTCAATCCACCATGCCGCTGATCAAGATCGTCTGTGTGGTGTTCATTGAGTTCGTGCGCGGTGTGCCGTTGATTACACTGTTGTTCGTGGCCAACGTGGTTCTGGCGTACTTCTTTCCGCCCGATAGCAATATCGACCTGATCCTGCGGGTGATCATCATGATCACTATGTTCTCGGCGGCCTATATCGCTGAGGTGATCCGCGGTGGCCTCGCAGCCCTTCCCACGGGCCAGTACGAGGCGGCAGATAGTCTTGGCCTGAACTACGCTCAAGCCATGCGGCTGATCATCTTGCCCCAAGCTCTCAAGATCTCCATCCCAGGTATCGTGAACGTGGCTGTCGGGTTGTTCAAAGACACAACGCTGGTGTCGGTGATCTCGATGTTTGACCTTGTGGGCATGATCCGCGGGCCGATCCTCAGCTCAACTGACTGGGCGGGCGTCTACTGGGAAACATGGGCCTTTGCCTGCATCCTGTTCTTTGTCGTCTGCTTCGGCATTTCGAAATATTCGCAGTGGCTTGAAGGCCAGCTGCGCACAGACCGTCATTAAGGAGACGTCATTATGACTGATACCGCAGTAAACACTTCCCAGATGCAAATCTCGGACGAGGTCGCCATTTCCATTCAGAACATGAATAAATGGTATGGAACATTCCACGTGCTCCGCGACATTGACCTGACGGTCCAGCGCGGCGAGCGGATCGTGATTTGTGGGCCTTCGGGTTCGGGGAAATCGACGCTGATCCGCTGCATCAACGCACTGGAAGAGCATCAGCAAGGGTCTATCAGCGTGGATGGCACGCTGTTGTCCTCGGACCTTAAGAACATCGACAAGATCCGGTCAGAGGTTGGCATGTGCTTTCAGCACTTCAACCTGTTTCCGCACCTGACGATCCTTGAGAACTGTACGCTGGCTCCGATTTGGGTGCGGAAGACACCTAAAAAAGAGGCCGAAGAAACAGCGATGTATTTCCTTGAGAAGGTTAAGATCCCTGACCAAGCGAACAAGTACCCCGGTCAGCTTTCGGGGGGGCAGCAGCAACGTGTGGCTATCGCGCGCTCACTGTGTATGCGCCCACGCATCATGCTCTTCGATGAGCCGACCTCAGCGCTTGATCCCGAAATGATCAAAGAGGTGTTGGACACGATGATCCAGCTTGCGGAAGAAGGCATGACCATGCTCTGCGTGACCCATGAAATGGGCTTTGCCCGTCAGGTCGCGAACCGAGTGATCTTTATGGATGCAGGCCAGATCGTTGAGCAAAACGCGCCAGAGCCGTTCTTTACCAACCCGCAGAATGAGCGGACGCAGCTGTTCTTGAGCCAAATTCTCGGCCACTGAGCCACCGCCCTCGGGCGATTGGCATTTCATATCTTGAAAAGGGGCGCCTTCGGGGGCCCCTTTTGCGTTGGGTAGGGCTACGAGGGGCCCAGTAAGCGGCGGGGAACGGTAAAATCTGCGACAGCGCCGTCTTGCAGCACGAGGCAGGCCCCAGTGGGAAAGGCATAGAGAGCATCGTCCTGAAATGCTGGACCTGCGAGTTGAAGGGCAAGCGCCCCGAGGCCGGGGTTATGCCCAATGACCATCAAGCATTTTGCATCACCGGCCTGTTCGATGGCGCGATTGAGAAAATCTTCGCTTGCGTGATAGAGGCAATCGGAGAATTCAGTCGGAACGTTTGCAAAACGGATAAGGTCCCACGTCTCACGTGTGCGGGCGGCGCTGGAACAAAGGATTTTGGTCGGCAGGTGCGCCTTTGCGCGCAACCAGTCGCCAATCGCTGCGGCACTGGCCATACCCCGCGGATTAAGCGGCCGCTCATGATCCGATTGGAGGGGGTCGGTCCAACTCGATTTCGCATGGCGCAAGAGGATCAATTTCATCGGTGAAAATACCGCATATGATGGGCGGACTGTGCATCAGGCCGTTGAGGTGAAACCGGGCAAGCACGCCGCGCGCGGCATCCTTTGGACATGCAGTCGTTTCCGGCTGTGTCTAGGTGGGCATGACATTTATCTGTGTCGTACCCTGACCCAAGCGCACCGACTGTACAGGCTGTGATGCAGGGTTTGTCCACACAAGTTGAGCAAGGCGAGGGTGGGGCAGGCGGCAGTTCGATACATTGCCTCAAGGCTAAAGCACCGCGAAATGATACCATCAAACCATAGGTGTCATGTACCAATAGAGTAGCCGGGCTGAGGTGGCAGCGCCCGGACTGAAGCGCCCAAGATATGAACGGTCGCAAGGGTTCCCCAAAGGGAAACAGAGCTTTGGCACCCAGTTCACAGGCCCAATTCCCAATGACACGGCGGGACCAACGATCTACCGGATCAGCCGCTTGAAACTCGGCCGAAGACTGCAGCATTGGCCAAAAATTCTCAGGATCTGGACCGAGGAGAAGAAGTGTCTTCGTGCCCTCAGGGCAACCGTCCTCACCGTTCGGGTAAAGACCGCCCAGCACCACTAGTCCACGACCTCGGGCTTCGGACTGAAATGTTTCATATACCATGGCGACTACTGTGCCGTGGTCGCGCGAGGATGAAAAGGTGGGAGCCTCCGGCGGGAGAATTTATGCAACAAAGAAGACGCGTCAGAGCCCATCCAACCGCTATGTTAGAGCGAGAGATGGGGGCCTCCTTCGTTCATGGTCATTGGGACTCCTCCCTGTACCACACTTTAGTTTCGCATGAGCCAAGTTAATGGGAAATTAAGGTTAATCGCTCCTTTGTTTCCCAAATACTCATATTGGGACAATCATCGATTGCGGAACGGGAGCAGCAACGCCCAGTCCAAACGTGCTGTTCGGTTGTCTTGCCAACGAAGACCAACGGTCATTCCGTCGTGGCCTTGCTTGGGCTGGGGAATGTAGGTTCCAAAGGCGCGATCCCAGATCGAGAGGGCAAAGCCGTAGTTGCTGTCGTGTTCGGAACGCTGATCAGAGTGGTGCACGCGGTGCATATCCGGCGTGACGATGAACAGGCGCAGCCAGCGGTCGACACGCTGCGGGATCGCAATATTGGCATGGTTAAACATCGCGGTCGCATTCAGGAGAATTTCAAATGCGATCACGGCCAAAGCTGCAGGTCCGAGCGCATAGACAAGGCCGATCTTGATCAGCATCGAAAACGCAATCTCCAACGGGTGGAAGCGGATCGCGGAGGTCACGTCTAGATCGCGATCTGAGTGGTGTACTTGGTGTAGCCGCCAAAGGAGCGGGACTTTGTGTGTTATCAGGTGTTGGAGCCAGATCGCGAAATCGAAAATTAGGATGGTCAGGACGACGTTTAGAGCAAGTGGGAGCTGCAATACGTTGAATAGCCCATAGCCTTGCGTTTCCGCATCAATTGCAGCGCCTACAGCAAGAAACGGAAGCGCGATGGCTAGCGCCCGCAGCGCAATTGTGTTGGCGATGGTCATGCCCCAGTTTGTGAGCCAGCGGCCCGAGCGTGATTGCACGCGTGCGCGGCGCGGAGCGTACCACTCAACACCTGCCAACACGACGAATAGGCCCAGAAAAATGCTTAGGCGAATGAGAGCTTCGTTTTCCATGCGCTTGTTTTATCGCGTTCCGCGCGGATCACAAACCACAGTTGTGTGAGCTATTCTGCGCGGATTAATGAGCCTGCGCCGTGATCGGTGAACAGCTCAAGCAAGGCCGCATTGGGGACACGGCCATCTAGGATAACCACCGCCCGCACACCTTGGTCCAGCGCGTCCATCGCTGTTTCGGTTTTGGGGATCATGCCGCCTGCGATGGTGCCCTCGGCCGTCATATCGCGCACTTGTGAGGAAGTCATCTGGGTGACGACCTCGCCGCTAGCGTTCTTCACGCCTGCCACATCGGTGAGGAGCATCAAGCGGTCAGCCTTGAGCGCGCCTGCGATGGCACCAGCAGCTGTATCGCCGTTGATGTTAAAGGTTTCGCCGTCCTCGCCTGCACCAATGGGGGCGATAACTGGGATCATTTCGGCTTGGAACAGCTGTTGCAGAAGGCTCGGGTCGACATGGGAAGGCGTGCCGACAAAGCCCAGTTCTGGGTCAGTTTGTGTGCAGGTCATCAACCCTGCATCTTTGCCCGACAGGCCCACGGCCTTGCCGCCTTGGGCATTGATTGCCGCAACAATGCGTTTGTTCACTTGGCCAGCCAAAACCATCTCAACGACTTCGACGGTTTCTGCATCGGTGACACGTTTGCCGCGCACGAACGTGGATTGAACGCCCAGCCGGTCCAGCAGTGCGTTAATCATTGGCCCGCCACCATGCACAATCACGGGGTTCACGCCTACGGTGCGCATCAACACCACATCACGTGCGAAGCTGGCCATTCCTTCGTCGGATCCCATTGCGTGACCGCCCAATTTGATGACGACAATCGCCTCATCGTAGCGGCGCAAATAGGGGAGCGCTTCGTTCAGTGTACGGGCGGTGGCGATGTAGTCGCGGGTCATGGCAGTCTGCTTTTTCATAGGGCGCG
>NZ_CEZFMW010000165.1:0-5093 GCF_982993085.1 Thalassobacter sp.
TCACCGCAGAGCAACCGATGCTTGCCGAGCAACCAGAGATCGCCAGAGCGGCTGATTGGGGTCTCGGGGGCCTCGGGAACATCGTCCTCGCCCTCGCTGGATGCTGTTTCAGGGTCGACCTCACCGGCCAGCAACGCCTCAAGCTCGGCATCGTCGAATCCGATGAGCGACAGGTCGTAGTCCTCGGCCAGCAGCTCGTTCAGTTCGGAAGAGAGAAGCAGTTCGTCCCACTCCGCCCAGTTTGCCGACTGGTTGGCCAGCAGGCGGAACGCCTTAATCTGGGTCTCCGACAACTCGTCCGCGAGGACAACGGGCACGGTGTCGAGACCGAGCACACGCGCTGCCTTCAGCCGGAGATGCCCATCTACCACCAGCCCGTCGCTGCGCGCGACGATCGGGATGCGGAAGCCAAATTCCGTGATGGCCTGCGCCATCCGGTCGACCACGTCGTCGTTCTTGCGCGGGTTGCGCTCATATTCGACGAGGCGGCCGATGGGCCATTGTTCAAGCTGTAGCGCGTTGGCAGACATGGGCGGATCTCTTTAGCAGATGCAGGGTCACCGTTCGGCGCGCATGGATGCTGCAGAACAGGACGAGCTTGGTGACGGGCAATGGCGGGTCGACCGCCTCAACATCGTGAAACACCGCTTCCACCCGCTTGTGGCAGGCGCGGCAAAGCGGAATCAGATTGGTTTGCGAATTGTCCCGCGTGAGGCGAAACGGAATAATGTGGTGCACCTGGAGGTGCTGCCCGCTGCCGCACATGGCGCAGAACGGGGTTCGACGCAGGGCCTCCCGGCGTATCGTCTTCCAGCGTGAGCCGCGCCCGCGGATGCGCGGCGTCCGGCACAGATGGCGTTCATAGCAGGGCCGCGAACAGAAGCGCGCGCTGGAATTGGTGCGGTCGGACAGAACTGACCGAGGCACCCGAAATTTGCTTCGACAGGTCGCGCAGGTGCGCGTGGTGGACTTGGCGTCGCTCAAGCAGATGCGGCTGCAATATTTCTGCTGGCTGCTTGGCGGGGTTCCAAATCGCTTGCCGCAATGGCGGCACGTTTCATGGTTGCGAGTGGCGGTGCGCTGCTCGCGTCCATTGTCCAAAGCTGACCGGCCAGCGCATGCGCGACATCGCGGCGCTGGATTATCGGCTCTGACGTCTTCCTGTTTTCCGCAGGTTGCACAGGTGCGCGTACGCATCGTCCGTGCCCTTGCCTTGACCGGAACGGCCTTGTTTAGCGGGTGCGACAGCGGCTCGCCTCAATGGGGTGGACCCCTGGGTTCCGGATACCAGCAACCAGCTTGACTCCACGAAGGGTCCAGTGGCGGCCAAGGCATCCAGCTCCAAGGGTTTGTTTAATTGTGGTTTTTGTCAGATCACGGGTGGATACCCGCTGGGGTGGCTTCCCAAGAAACCAGCCCTATCACTAGCGATATTGCGCGCCTTGCCCCCCCGTATACGTTTGGGGCCAGGAAGGACCCGTGAATTCAGTGGGTTAGCGCGCTGGATGCCAGCTGGACCCCTAGCTGGAAACCAGAAACCAGCGAAGTATCCACCAACAAAAACGGGGAGAGCCGTCTTCCAACGCACTCTCCCCATTATGCCCTACGGATAGCACGAAACTGTTGCATGTGTCGAACATAAAAGTGTTGCAACATATTGGAGTCGTTCAGACATTCAGGCGCGACGCGATCTTGGTCAGTGCGAGCTTGTGCTTGCGCCATGCCGTTGTGCGGTCAACGCCAAGTTCACCGCTGATCTGCTTCCAAGGCACACGCGCCGCCCGAGACCAGATCAGCTTGCGCTCGGCCTCGTCAATCCAAAGCACCCAATCGAAGGTCTGCTCAAGACGAGTGATCGACGCCGCCGACGGCCAGACCCGCATCGGCTGCGGTTCCATGGCAGCGATCTCTCGGCTGGTCCGCGCAATGTCGGGCCAAGCATTGAAGTACCCCTTCGCCTTGACCGGTGGCAGCTTGCGCAGCGTGCGGAACGCTTCTTCGAAATGATCCGCGACATCGTCGGCGGTCCAGGTCTTTTTCTCACCCATGGCGCACCTCCCCGGTGGGGCGTGGCCCATATAGTTTTGTGCCCAATTGTTCGACCAATTCACGTTCCGGCCAGGTCAGGCGCTGATCTTCGATGCTGACAGCCAGCACACCCTGTTCGTGCCAACCGTCCCGTTTGACCTGATCGGGATCACGGCGGTGTCCGCCATAGCCTTTGGGGGTAAACCTCATGCCACACCTCCCCGGGTCTCTATGGCCCAGTGCAGGATGGCGATAGCGTCCGCCTCATTGTCATCCGCCGGGCTGAACCCACGCGCCCGTGCGGCGGCGATCATGGCGTCCTTGTTGGCGTTGCCCTTGCCGGTGGCGTGATGCTTGATCGTGCCCACCGGCACGCCCGCATAGGGAATGCCCCTTAGCTCGCCCCAGCTTGTCAGTGACGCCATGAGGCCTCCATAGACATGGGCCGCGTCAGTACCAGCGTGGCGGCGAACTTCCTCAAACCAGATCGTTGCAATCGGTCCAGACAGCCGATCGAGTTCGGTTAGCCAGTTGGTGAACCTCAGATAACGCATACCACCGCCATCGTAGCGGCCGGGCTTGAAGCTGGCGGTGCCGCTGGTGATCAGGCCGTCAAAGCCACGGATGGCCCAGCCGGTGGTCGTGCCTAGATCAAGCGCAAGTATGCAGCGCGGGGTTTGTTTGGGTTGGGTCATGCAGACCTCCTCTTCGATTTGATGAGCAAGGCGAGAGGGCTGGCCGGTGAAGGCTGCGGTCTCGCCAGGCCCCGAAGGGTGGTCTGGTCAAGTCAGGCGCAGGGCGACGAGGTCGCCCGGCAGATCTTTCAAAACATTCAGGGAGGGCTCTTGAAAGATTTCCGCCCCTAAGTCGTTGTCCTGTATGTATAATATATAATCTTTCAATTATTCAATATTTCAATACGTACCTCTCTCCTAATATTTAAACGCGCGCGTACACGCATAGGGAGAAGGGGTCCTCTTGAAAGATTGAAGGATTTGAAAGATTTCTTTTGTCCGTTTTAAATCATGGCTTTATCCCCAATACCTGCTTCAAAATCAGCTTCAGTGGGTTTGAAGGATCTCCCGTCACCCGCCAAACCGCGCGAGCCTGTACACCATGGCCTGCTTGGTCGATGAGCCGCGCATGCCCGTCGTGACATCCCCGCTTTCGATCAAGGTCAGCAGGATCTCATCACGGTCACGCGACTTGAGCCATTGTGAGGCGCGCGTGATTTCGGATTTGGCGATGCCTTTCGCACCTGCCGCTCGAATGATCTCCTTCAACCGCTTGAGATGCGCTTCCGTCTCGGTGTCCGCGACATGGCGTTCAACAGCCTCCATGGTCCGCCGCGCATAATAGCGCACAAAATCGATCGCCCAGTCTGCTGCCGACAGATTGATCTCAGGGTTTGTCGGATCGCGCCCAACCGCCACAATCAGCGCCAGTTTCAACGCGTTCTCCCCAATTCGGGCCAGGATCGCCGTGAAGGCTGTTCCGCTTGCCGCGCGCAACTCACCCGTAAGCTCTGCGCTGAGCAGCCGAAACCGGGCCCGTGCCTCCTCAGTCATGGGCACGATAGTCGGGTTCACAGCTGTGTTCTGATCGGCTGCCTTGCCCGCAAGATTGCCTTTCTGGTGCCCACCCCCGGAGGCCACGCGTTGCAACCCTGCGATCAGCGCGGGATCGGCCTGGCGCATGCCCACGGCGACGTTCTCGTCCGGATAGTCCTCATCACTGGGCAGGATCAGGAAACGCGCAAGCGAGCCATCGACGACGTTTGCGCCCTGCAATGCGCCCCAGAAGTGCAAAGGCGTCGTAGTGCCATAGACACTGAGGCAGGGTTGATTGATATCCCGCCGCTCGTTTGTGCCATCCCGGTTGGCATATTCCGCACCAAGAAATATACCACCCGCTGAGGTGAAGAGCTCTGTCATGTTGTCCAATATCTCAGTTATGTGGCGCGGACTGCGCTTGCGATCAGCGGCGGCCGCCAAAAACATGCCAAACTCGTCGATCTGGAAGAGGATCGCAGGCTGGCGGTGCAGCGCGGTCAAAAGCCCCGCGCCGGAGGCGATCTTGTTGCCACCGAGATGATGGGCCAGCCCCGCCTCGAAAAAGACCTCGTTGATGATCTCGCGGGCGTGGTTCTTGCCTGATCCGCTATCTGCAATGCCCACGACATACAGGTTCGAGCGCAGGTTACTCTCGGTGCGATACTGCCGTCCCATGAGCGCACCAATCGCGCAAAGGCTAGCACCGAGTGACAACAACGGCTGAGGACGCCGGGCTGTCGACAGCATGTAATCGGTCAAATCACCCACTAATCCATCCGGTATGGCCAGCGTGAATGTCGAGGTGGCCGAAGGTTCCTCATTACCCTCGTAATGCCCTCCCAGCTTCGACAAGAGATCCGCCGCAGGATGCTGTTCATCGCGGGCCGTCGATCCATCAAAGCGCAGTGATGCATCAGCTTGCCAGCCGCGCTCCATGGCAAGGTGGTAGATCGTGCCCGCGCCAATCCGGTCGGGCTTGAAACTGGCCCAGGCTTTTACCGTGGCTGCAGGCACATCCTTTGCCGCCTGCGCTGACCAGCCGGCAAAGATATCGCCCCCGGCCTCACCAAGTGCCCCCTTCAGCGCCATTCCAATCCGCACCCAGCTGTCATAATCCAACTCTGCATTGGGCAGCCATTTCAGCGCGGCCTCAATGGCAGGCGATGTCCCCATCTGGCTATGGGCCTGCAGGTGCTCCGTGGCAGGTGATCCTGTCGCAAGGCCACGTTGCCGCAGATGTTCGGGCAACAGCGCATAGGCCTCGTCAAGAAAGGCGCGCGCCATCTCTGCGGTAATCTCAGGCAGCTCCGTGATATCGAGATCAGCCAGCCCCTCCTCTGGCCAGGCATAGGGCGCGCCAGTGTCCGGGTGGTTGGCATAGGCCACGAACTGCTGCCCCAGGCAAAGCACCTCCAGCGGATGACGTTTGATGCCCCTGAAAGGGGTTGCAGTGCGATAGTGCGTATTTCGCGGAAGCTGGGCAGTGATTTCGCGCGATCTCGGGCACGCGTT
>NZ_CEZFMW010000166.1:0-5007 GCF_982993085.1 Thalassobacter sp.
TCCGCCATAAACCATTCGCGAACCCAAGATGAGGCCCCATTGCGGGCCTTTTTTCTTTTTAGTTCAAAGGGGTTTAACGAGGTCATCCGACTTTCGGAGACTGGTCGTTTGGCCGAAATCGGTCTCCAAACGCCCCGCGTCTCTTTCCACCCGCCCTTCACCCAAATCGAGACGCATTCAAAATATGTCGTATTTTCAGATGTTTGCCGAAAATGGATTGCGCCGCAGTTGAAGCACGTTCGACCGCTACCAAAGCGGACAGAGACACCCGAAGGCGGCGTTCTGTTGCGCATTAATTAGTAGGGTTGCGCGAAGCCTTTGGTGACAAACGCAGTTTTCGCCCCTAGCCTGGCGCAATGTCAAACGGGGCTTGGTCAGATCAAGAGAACGACCTGATCGTCGCGGATTACTTCGCGATGCTCGCCGATGACGTCTCTGGTCGCTCGTACAACAAGGCCGAGCACCGGCGCGGGCTTCTGCCATTGTTGAACGATCGCTCCGAAGGATCAGTAGAGTTCAAACACCAGAACATCAGCGCCGTGCTGAAGGGGCTGGGTGAAGACTGGATCCCGGGCTACAAGCCTGCCTTCAATTTCCAGATGACGTTGGTGGATGCCGTGGCGCGCTGGCTGGCGCTGAACCCGACCTGGCTCGGTCGCCATTCGGGTATACGAGCGCCTACTAGCCTTTCGGAGGCGCGGCCGATCTGGATCGGGCCGCCGCCCACGCTGTCGAACCAGCCGCCGCCGCAGGAGTTGGAGCAGATGCTGCACATCGCCCGCAAATTCGATGTCGCGGCGCGAGACGAGCGAAACCGCGCCCTCGGCCGCGCCGGTGAGGAGCGCGTGCTGGCGCATGAACGTGCAGCCCTCAAATCAGCGGGCCGCGACGACCTTGCGCGCAAGGTCCGGTGGGTGTCGGAGGAGGATGGCGATGGTGCCGGCTACGATATCGCCAGCTTCGCACTGGACGGCAGTTCGCGCCTGATCGAGGTGAAAACGACGAATGGCTGGGAACGCACACCCTTCCACATCAGCCGCAACGAACTGGCCGTGGCCGAGGAGAGGAGTTCGGAATGGTCCCTGTTCCGGCTCTGGAATTTTGCGCGCGAACCGAAGGCATTCGAGTTGCACCCGCCGCTGAATGCGCATGTCTCGCTGACCGCGACGTCATTTCAGGCAAGTTTTCATTAAGATCGGGGAAGAGAGGCCGGCGCATTTTTCCACATGCAGCGTTTCCATTCCTGATCCATTTCAATATATTGCGCCGATATGCAGTGGCTCCCGAGGATGGTTTGAAGAGCAAGTACGTTTTTTACATGGACGACTTTGGGACGCGAACCACGTGCGGCGGCGGGACCAACGCCTCGTCACCGGCTCATGAACTGAGCTTTGCACTTGGAGGAGTCATTGTTGCTTCCGAGGACGTTGATGCTCTGTCCAAAAAAGTGAGGGCATTTTGCGAAAAGTGGGAAGTCCCTGCACTCCATGGAAATAAGATCCGATCTGGAAAAGGGAAATTTGGTTTCCTGAAAAAGGATGTGGACAGGAAAGAAGCATTTCTTTCAGAGCTGGAACAGCTCGTCCTGGACGATCGACTCATCGCACACGCGTGCGTGATCTGTCGCCCAGGTTATCGGGATCGATACCTTGAGAAGTACCCTGTGGGCATCCGTTGGGCCATGAGCAAGACCGCTTTCGATATTTCTGTTGAGCGCGCTGCGAAGTTTGCGATGCAGAATGGGCGGAAGCTGGATGTAGTCTATGAGCGCACCGGGGAAAAAGAGGATAGGTTGCTGGAAGGTTACTTCGCGGACCTCAAGGCCGTAGGTTTGGGGTTTTGTGCCGAAAACTCAAAACAATACGGACCTTTGACAGGAGAACAGTTTACGGACCATCTCAACGTCATCTGGCCCGACGGAAAGGGAAACCCCTTGCTCCAGCTAGCCGACCTTGTCGTTCATCCGATCAGCCACATCACTTGTGGCAAGCAAAACCGCGCATACAATCAACTGGTTGGTCGAAAAATGCTATTGGATTTCAAGCATGAAGAACATGCCGTTGGGGTAAAGTATTCCTGCTACGATGGGGAATATGGCGTGTGGAAAGAGCCTCAGAAACACACAAGGGATCCCGAAGGATCCCCTGAGGCGGTCGGCGTATAGCCTGACCCCGTGGCAGTGCCATGAGGCAGAACATACATGGATCCGGCGTAAAGGCAAGAAATTTCTTATCGGAGACCAACAAGCCATAGCGCTTTATGGTCATTTTTAGTTAATAATTTCTGATGCTTGGCGGCGGCGACGCGGCGATTCTTCTCAGCTTCGGTCTCACGCAGCACGTGCATTGGCGTGCTGTCGAGCGAGGCACGTCGAATATGAGTTAGCAATCGCTGCAGAACGCACCAGCATGCGTCTGCGGCTGGTCTGTCTATGGTCTCTGACTGCGATGGGGTCGTGCCACAGCTCCTGAGGATGCAGCGTTGCGATCTGAACAAGGCGAAGTACCCTTCAGGTCTGTCTTGGTTTTTGCTGATCGACTGCGTGCTCTGCCTGCTCCTGCCACGTATTCCCCGCCAGAAAGCACAGATCATACAGGCTGACCGATGAAGCCTCGCGCCCACAGGTCAGCCGCTTCAGCACCTCGGGGGCCAGATAGGCCAGCCGTAGTTGGCGGCTGACATGGCGCTCGGCCAGCCCGACTGCCTCGGCCAGTTCCTGAATCGTGGTGAACTCACCGGCCTCCATGCGCCGCCGCCATCCCCATGCGCGACCGATGGCGCGCAGTATATGAGGGTCTTGGGTCTGGTCCTCGCTGGGGAGGTAGTCAGCGGGCGGCAGAATCTTCGGGCGCCCATTCTTCCTGCGAACTGTCAGGGGAATGAGAACGCGGATCGTGTTGACTGGCCTCGTCATTCTGCGGCCTCCATCTGACGTGGCGCGACCATCTCGCGGATAACACCCGCAATGCCTTCGCGGCGAATGTCGACCTCGAGCCCGGCGGCGGTGACCGTGACCCGCCGTACAAGAAGCTGGATGATGCGGGCCTGTTCAGCAGGGAAGAGTTGCGACCAGAGGGCCTTGAACTTGTGAAGGGCCGCGATGGCATCAGCTTCCGAAGCCCGACCGTCGTCGTGCTTCAGGTTCCCGAGCACCTGCGATACCACCTCCGGCGTCTGCAGAATGCGCCGAACCTCGGTCACGACCGCATCCTCGACCATTCCTGCCGCCAGCCGCATTGGGGCGGTTTCTTCACCGGTCTCGCGGTTCCGGATCACGTCCATCGAAACATAGTATCGGTAAAGCTTCGCGCCTTTTTTCGTGCTGGTAGGCGTCATGGCCGCGCCGGTGTCGCTGAAGATCAACCCTTTCAGGAGTGCGGGTGTCCGCGACCGGCTGTTGTTGGCACGTTTGCGAGGGCTTTCCTTGAGGATTGCGTGGACTTGATCCCAGAGTGCCTCGTCGATGATGGCGTCATGCTCGCCGGGGTAGGCCTTGCCCTTGTGGACGGCCTCACCGCGATAAACACGGTTGTTCAGGAGCCGGTAGAGGTAGCCCTTGTCGATCAGCGTTCCCTGCTTGCTGCGGAAGCCGTCGCGGCGAAGTTCGCGGGCCAAAACCGTGGCGGAGCCAAGTTCGACAAACCGCTCGAAGATGCGTCGGACCGATGCGGCCTCGGCGTCGTTCACCAGCAGCTTGCGATCCTGCACATCATAGCCGAGGGGCACGTAGCCTCCCATCCAGATCCCGCGCTTGCGCGATGCTGCCACCTTGTCGCGGATGCGCTCACCAATGACCTCACGTTCAAACTGGGCGAAACTGAGCAGGATGTTCAGCGTCAGCCGCCCCATTGAGGTTGTGGTGTTGAACGACTGCGTGACAGACACAAAGGTGACGCCGTTGCGGTCGAAGACCTCGACCAATTTGGAAAAGTCCATCAGTGAGCGCGACAGTCGGTCGATCTTGTAGACCACGACCACGTCGATCAGCCCATCGTCGATGTCTGTCAGCAACTGCTTCAAGCCGGGGCGCTCCAGATTGCCGCCAGAAAATCCACCATCGTCATAGCGGTCGCGGGTGGCCACCCATCCCTCGGACTTCTGACTGGCGATATAGGCCTCACAGGCCTCTCGCTGCGCGTCGAGGGTGTTGAACTCCATGTCGAGCCCTTCTTCGGTCGACTTACGCGTGTAGATGGCGCAGCGCAGACGACGGTTGGGGCGGGTGTTAATGTCCATCATGCTTCCTCCTGCTTGCGTTCACGCAGCCCGAAAAAGCGATAGCCATTCCAGCGTGTTCCGGTGATGGCGCGGGCCACGGCCGAGAGTGATTTGTATTTGCGGCCCTGCCAGTCAAAGCCGTCCTTCAGCACTGTGACCGTATGCTCGGCGCCGTCCCATTCACGCAGGAGTTTCGTTCCGACCACAGGATTGCGGGGATCGGCGATCTGATGATTGCGGCGGGCATGGCCTTCAACCTCATCGGCAAGCAGATCCAGCATGCGGCGGGTCGCCCGATCCGGGCCGCCGTAGGTCAGCTCCTGAATCCGATAGGCGATGCGCAGTTCAAGAAATGCCCGGCTATTGTTTGGTGCCGAGGTGCCGATGAGTTTTTCCCATTCAGCTTTGAGTTCCTTGACCGACATCGCCTTCAGGGCGGCCATGCGCGACAGCACCGTCTGGTCCAGGTTTGGATCGCTTCCTGGTAATGCTGGGGTTATCTTATTGTGATGTTTCATCAATTCCTCCAATGCGGATACGTTTTGTACGACGACCACCGCTCTTTCGGGGCGATAAGTCCACGAAACTGTCTCCGTTCTCAGAAGATAAATCGCTGGACTGTTCCACGTTCAGGCGAACCACAGCTGCAGCGAGGATGCGGCCAATTTCTTCGAGGCGCGCGGCTGCTGACATGCGCTCAGGACATAGGGGATTGGGACCCGAAATCGGGCCTGATGTGTTTTTGGGCATGGCGACTTTTCGCGATTGAGATGATGCCCAAAAGGTATC
>NZ_CEZFMW010000167.1:0-4930 GCF_982993085.1 Thalassobacter sp.
TATCGGGACTTATCATGTTCATTCTGTCCACTTTGGGCGGAATTTTCAGCTTTATTACGCTGGGCATTGTCGGTGCGGCCGTCAGCGTGGGCGCGGTTTTGTGGATTTATTCCCATGATCTGCCCAATGAAGAACAACTGGCGACTTACGCGCCCCCGACGATCAGCCGGATTTATTCCGGTGAGGGCGTCTTGATGGACGAATTCGCCCGCGAGCGGCGTCTTTTTGCCAGTGCGGATGAAATCCCCGACCTTGTGAAACAGGCCTTCATCTCGGCTGAGGACAAGAATTTTTACAATCATGCGGGCTATGACCCACGGGCTATAACGGCGGCATTGGTCGAGGCGGTGCGCACGCGTGGGCGTGATGTGCGTGGGGCATCCACGATCACGCAGCAGGTGATGAAAAACTTCCTGCTGTCGTCTGATCGCAATGTCGAGCGCAAGATAAAAGAGATCATTCTTGCTGCGCGGATCGAAAAGACGCTGAACAAAGAGCAAATCCTTGAACTGTACCTCAATGAGATCTTTTTGGGCCAAAACTCATATGGTGTGGCGGCTGCGGCGCAAACCTACTTCAACAAATCGCTTGAGGAACTGGCCGTAGAAGAGGCCGCCTATCTGGCCGTGCTGCCAAAGGCGCCATCGCGGTATCACCCCGTTCGTCAGAATGAGCGCGCGGTGATCCGCCGGGATTTTGTCCTGCGTGAGATGTATGAGAACGGCTACATTACGCGCGGTGAGTACGAAGTTGCCCTGGCCTCTCCCCTGCGGACCGTGCAGTCCGGCGACTTTGTGCCGTTTACGGCCCAAATGCCCCCGCGGGATTATTTCACGGACGAAATTCGCCGTCAGTTGAGCCGGGATTTCGGTGAAGAAGAGTTTTTCACTAGCGGTTTGACCGTGCGGGCGACCATCGACCGAGAGCTTCAGGGCGTTGCGGCCCGTGCATTGCAACGTGCGCTTGAAACATATGACCGAAGCCAAGGGATCTGGCGTGGCACGAACGTCACGCTTCCCGCTGAGGTGTTGCGGTCCGAGGCGACTTGGCGCGAAGCCTTGTCTGAAGCTGACGTGCCCCGTGACGTCAATTTGGATGGGCCTTGGCAGGTCGCCGTTGTGCTGGACCGAGGGGATCAGGCCATGCGCATCGGGGTTGAAAACGGCCCCGCCCGTGCCGAGGTCCCGCGCAGTGACATCGCGTGGATCGAGGGTAATTTTTACGACAATTTTGAACTGGGCGATGTGGTCCATGTGCGCCCCGAGGGAGAGGGTTGGACCCTGCGCCAAATCCCCGAAGTGCAGGGCGGCTTTATGGCGATGGACGTCAATACGGGTCGGGTTTTGGCGATGCAGGGGGGCTTTAGCTACCAGCAGTCGGTTTTCAACCGTGCCACGCAGGCAACCCGACAGCCGGGGTCCAGCTTTAAACCGTTTGTCTACGCGGCGGCACTGGATTCGGGCTATGCGCCCTCGACCATCGTGATCGACGCCCCGATTGAGATTGACCAAGGCAACGGCGAAATCTGGCGCCCGAAAAACGCATCTAATAAATTTTATGGCCCGTCGCCGCTACGCACCGGGATTGAGCGCTCTCGGAACTTGATGACAGTGCGGTTGGCGCAAGACGTGGGTATGGACACGGTCGCACGCTATGCGGAGCGCTTTGGTGTGTACGACAGCATGGAGCCGCTTTTGGCCAATTCGCTTGGTTCCCAAGAAAGCACGCTGTACCGCATGGTTGCGTCTTACGCGATGTTCGCCAATGGGGGTGAGCGGGTTGAGCCGACTTTGGTGGACCGTATTCAGGACCGCTATGGCCGCACGGTGTACCGCCATGATCAGCGCATCTGTGAAACCTGCGCGGATGCGGTGATTGAGGCGGGGCGTGGGCCTCGGATCATCTCGAACCGCTCACAGGTGATGGATGCGATCACGGCCTATCAGCTGACCTCAATGATGACCGGCGTGGTTGAGCGGGGGACCGCGGCGCGCACCGTAAACCTGCCCGTGCCGATTGCGGGCAAGACCGGTACGACAAACGACGCAAAGGATGTGTGGTTTGTTGGGTTCTCTAGTTCCATCGCGGCGGGGTGTTATATCGGGCATGACCAACCCCGGTCATTGGGGCGTGGCGCGTCGGGGGGCGGCATGTGTGGCCCGGTGTTTAATGAATTCATGGCCGAGGCGATCAAAACCTACGGTGCGGGTCCGTTCGAAGTGCCGCCCGGTGGGTATTTTGTGAAAATCGACCGCTTCTCAGGGGCGCGATTGCCGGATGATGCGATGGGTGATTTCGTCGTGTCAGAGTATTTCCGCGAGGGCGAAGAGCCATTGTTTGGAATGCTGGCCGTTGTGGATGGTGGCTTTGGCATGGCGTCTGACCTGCCGCTGTTTGCGCGCGGCGAGGGTGAGGTCGAAGGCCAACTGCCCGTGCCCGAGGATCAGCGCGTTCAGACCTCCACCGGAGAGGCTGTTGTGGTTCCTGGGCGCGCAACCTTTGGCACGCTTAGCTCGGGCGGGTTGTACTAACCTGCGGGCCATCCGCTCCCTTGCGGGGGGCAGGGGCGCAGGTTAGAACGTGGCTTCCAACCCGAGGGATACCATGCGCGCAGAGACCACCAACCAGATCGAGGCGATCCGCAAATCCATTGCACTGCTCAAGCGGCGCATGGACTGGGACACGGCAGGCCACCGCATGGAAGAATTCGATGCGATGACCGAAAACCCGGATTTGTGGAACGACCCGGATCGCGCGCAAAAGCTGATGCGCGATCGGCAGGCGTTGTCCGACAGCATTGCGGGTGTTGAGGGGCTGGAACAGGACCTGAACGACAGTATCGAATTGATCGAAATGGGCGAGATGGAAGACGATGCCGAGATCGTATCGGAGGCTGAGGCTACGATTGCGAACCTTGTAGATGTATCCGCCGCCAAAGAACTGGAGGCGCTGCTGAACGGCGAGGCGGACGGCAACGATACCTTCCTTGAGATCAATTCAGGCGCAGGGGGCACTGAGTCCTGCGATTGGGCATCAATGCTTGCGCGGATGTATGTCCGCTGGGCCGAGAAAAAGGGCTATGAGGTTGAACTGCAATCCATGACCCAAGGCGAAGAAGCCGGGATTAAGTCCGCAGCCTACAAGATTTCGGGGCGCAATGCCTATGGGTGGCTCAAGTCCGAGAGCGGCGTTCATCGTCTGGTGCGGATTTCGCCCTACGACAGCTCGGCGCGGCGGCACACCTCGTTTTGTTCAGTTTGGGTGTATCCGGTGGTGGATGACAACATCGAGATTGATGTGAACCCTTCAGATATCCGGATTGATACCTATCGGTCCTCGGGCGCTGGTGGTCAGCACGTGAACACGACCGACTCGGCCGTGCGCATCACCCACCATCCCACGGGCATTGTTGTGACCAGTTCTGAGAAATCTCAGCACCAAAACCGTGATATTGCGATGAAGGCCCTGAAGTCGCGGCTTTATCAGATGGAGCTGGATCGGCGGAATGCATCTATCAACGAGGCGCATGCCGCAAAGGGCGATGCCGGTTGGGGCAACCAGATCCGGTCTTATGTGTTGCAGCCCTATCAGATGGTGAAGGACCTGCGTACAGGGTTTGAAACATCGGACACGGGCGGTGTATTGGATGGTGATCTGGATGGGCTAATGGCAGCAACGCTGGCCATGGATGTATCCGGTAAAACCCGTGCGGAAGCGCAAGCCGAATAAAAGTTATGTCATTTCTTGGAAATGTGTTGCGCCGCGCTTTGCGCGTCGCCTTGTGGCGCGTGGCCGCTACGCGGCCCCGCGCCATTTGAATATTTTTTGAACAAAGGAGCCGGGGACCGGTGTTTTGGTGTCGTGTGAATTTCGTTTTGGTGGGGCGAGGAAAACAGGGTAAAGTGACGTCATAGGGAGAGGACCGATGACTACTACATCCGCCGGGATAGACCGTGACCCGCCTGCGGCATCCGCAGTGCCATCCATCAATACGCTGACATCTCAGGATCTGCGCGCGAGCTTTGCAGCCGGGTGGCAGGACCTGAAAGCGGCACCGAAGTATGGGCTCGCTTTTGCGTCTGTATATGTTGCGGGGGGATGGGCGCTTTATCTGTTTTTGGCTGTGACCGGACAGATCTGGTGGGCCTTGCCGATCACGCTTGGTTTTCCGCTGTTGGGGCCTTTTGCGGCTGTAGGGCTGTATGAGGTATCGCGACGACTTGAGCAGGGCGAGACGCTGACGTGGGGCGGGGTGATGGGCGTGATCCTAGATCAGCGCCACCGACAGTTGCCCACTATGGCTTGGGTGGTTTTGGTGTTCTTTCTTTTCTGGAACTTTCTGGCGCATATGTTGTTTGCGCTGTTTATGGGGCTTGAGGCGATGGTGAACGTGTCATCGTCGCTTGGTTATTTGATGACGATCAATGGGGTTAGCATGTTGGCCGTTGGCAGTCTTGTGGGCGGGATTTTGTCGTTTGTCTTGTTCTCGATCACGGTGCTGAGCTTGCCGTTGTTGCTCCACAAAGAGTTAGATTTTGTGACAGGCATGATCGTCAGCTTTCAGGCCGTGCAGGCGAATTTGGGGCTGATGCTGGGATGGGGGATGACCGTCGCCACGTTGCTCTTTGTGGGGATGCTGCCCGGGTTTTTGGGCTTGTTTTTGGTGTTGCCGCTGTTGGGGCATGCGTCGTGGCATTTGTACCGACGTGCGCTATCGCATCCTGTGCCGGGCGTTTGAAACGCAAAACGCCGCCCCGAATGGAGCGGCGTAAGATGTGTTGTTTGCGGTTTTAGGCTTAGGCGCTGGCAGGTTTCGATGCCGGCGCTGGTGTCTTGGAAGCACCACCCAAGGGATCGTCCTGACGCTGCACGGAGCCTTCGAAATGGGCGCCGCTTTCGATTGCGATGGTCTTGTGGATGATGTCACCCT
>NZ_CEZFMW010000168.1:0-4911 GCF_982993085.1 Thalassobacter sp.
GAGCACGTCATTCGTAATGATGGGGTCGTAGGTTCGAGTCCTATCAGCGGCACCACTTCCCCCTAAATTGAATATTCAATCAGAGCGCGGCGGTTAGAATTGCAGCGTGGTCCGACGCCGTGAGCGGCACACCATTTTTGCGGCTAGACGAGGCTGAAGCCGATTGTTCCGCCAAGGCTTCGATGTCGGAGGTTTCGACGCCGAACGCCGCAAGTCGTGGCAAGCCTTGGGCCTCTTGCCATGCTTCCAACCCAGACATCCCATCGCCGCCCGGTACAGGTGTAAAGGCGTCGGAGATGGCCAATACGCATTCCGACAAGCGGGCATGGATATCGGCTCCCTGCCCCGCCACAGCGAGATTTTGGCGCAGCACCGGCACCAGCAAGCGTCCACAAAGTGCGCCGTGAGGTGCCCCGTAGCGCCCGCCCAAGACAGAGGCGGCCCCATGAGCGGCGCCCAGACCCGAGTTGGCCAACGCCATCCCGCTGGTCAAACTGACCCACGCCATGTTGCTCCATGCATCATCATCCCCACCCGACAGCACGGCCCTGAGCGCAGCCAACCCTAGGGAAATGTTGGGCCGCGTAAGCGCATCGGAAAACGGTGTAGCGGCGCAGGACGTGTAGGATTCAATCGTTTGCACAATGGCATCAAGCCCGGACGACAGCACTGTATTCGCCGGAGCGGAGCGCAATAGCGTAGGGTCCACGAGTGCGATGGCCGGAAACAAGGCCCGACCTCGGAGGCTGACTTTTGCCTGTTTTGAGGGGATTTCAAGGACTGCGTTTGCTGTGACCTCAGCCCCGGTGCCCGCGGTCGTTGGCACAGCGATACACGGCACCGCGGCCGCCATATCAAGCAAGTGTTGAGGCACGCTCGCGAAGTCTTCGGTCAGGTGCAGACCGTGGCTGAGGCAGAAGGCAACTGCCTTGCCACTGTCCAACACAGCGCCCCCGCCGCAGGCAACAACCGCGTCGATGGGACCGTCAGCCAAGGCCGCCACTGTCGCATTGACCGAGGCCACCGAAGGCTCTTTGCCGCAGGTCACTTCCTCAACCGATAGTCCAGATTGTTGGAGCGCCTCGCGCACAGATGCTGCCGCAATGCCACTTGCCCCTCGCAAAAGCGCCACCCGTTTGGTTCCAGCGGGCAGAGCCTCTGCCACGCGGTCACTCACGCCATTGCCAAAGCGCACGATCGTCGGGACGGAGAAAGAAAAGGGCTGATTCATCTTGTGGCCTCAGAACGCTAGGGTGGATTGCACGGCCCGATGCCACGCGGCGTATTTAGTGGCGCGTGTGTCCTCGGGCATGGTGGGCTGAAACTGGCGATCTAGCGCCCAGCTACGGGCGAATTCTTCTTGACCCGGAAGTGCACCGACCTGCATGCCCGCCAACCATGCGGCCCCCACTGCCGTAGTTTCCAACACCTTGGGCCGGTCCACCGGGGCGCCGATAATGTCGGCAAGAAACTGCATGGTCCAGTCAGACGCGCTCATCCCGCCATCCACGCGCAAAACCGGTGCGGCATCATCGGACGCCCAATCGGCACGCATCGCCTCTAACAGATCGCGGGTTTGGTAGCCCACGCTTTCGAGGGCCGCGCGGGCCAGCTCTTCGGGGCCAGAATTGCGCCGAAGGCCATAGATCGCACCACGACATTCGGGGTTCCAATAGGGCGCGCCAAGTCCGGTAAAGGCAGGCACCATGACCACAGATTGCGTCGGATCAGCGGCCTCCGCCAAGGGTTGCGTATCAGCCGCATGACGGATCATCTTGAGCCCATCACGCAACCACTGCACCACCGCCCCTGCAATAAAAATCGAGCCTTCGAGCGCGTAAGTCGGTTTGCCATCAAGCTGATAGGCGATTGTGGTCAGAAGTTGGTTGTTCGATTTAACCGGTACATCGCCGGTGTTGAGCAGGGCAAAACACCCCGTCCCATAGGTCGATTTCAACATGCCCGGCTCAAAACACGCCTGCCCGAGCGTTGCGGCCTGTTGGTCCCCGGCAACACCCCGAATGGGAATGGCGCGGCCAAAAAGATCAGGGCGCGTTTCGCCATAATCAGCCGCACTATCCTTTACCTCTGGCAGGAGCGACATGGGAATGTCGAACAGGTCGCAAATTGTCTGGCTCCAACGGCCTTTACGGATGTCATACAACATGGTGCGCGCTGCATTGGTTGCATCTGTGGCATGCACGCGGCCGCCCGTGAGCTTCCAGATCAAAAAGGTATCGACGGTGCCGAACAATAGCTCACCACGTCGTGCCATATCGCGGGCACCCTCGACGTGATCAAGAAGCCACTTCAGCTTGGTCGCGGAAAAATAGGGGTCCAGCAGCAGACCGGTGCGGTCATTGACCATATCGGCATGCCCCGCTTCGCGTAGTGCAGTACACGTGTCGGCGGTGCGGCGGTCTTGCCAGACGATGGCGTTGTAAATGGGTTTGCCAGTCTCTCGGTGCCACACAAGCGTGGTTTCACGTTGGTTGGTAATGCCAATGGAGACGATGTCGCTGGCCTTAGCGCCGGCGCGTTCAATCGCGGCCCGACAAGTGCCTGCGGTCGTGGCCCAAAGATCGTCGGGATTATGTTCAACCCAACCCGACTGTGGGAAAATCTGAGGAAACTCTTCCTGTGCCGATGCAACAGGCGTCAGAGAGGCATCAAACAGGATCGCCCGCGATGACGTGGTGCCCTGATCGATGGAAAGAACGTAGGTCATGGTAGTGGCTCTGTTTGACAGCGGGGTGGGCAGAACCACCCGAAAATATGCGGGGCGCCCTACAAGAAGGCGCCCCACACCAGGGAGATCAGGAGCGGCTTAGTTCTGCCAGGATTTAATCAGCTCGTCGTAGGCGACGGTCTGTGGTGTCTCATCCTCGTTCTCCAGCTTGGGGAACGGGGCCCCCGGCTGAGCGAACCAGTGATCGGCACCAAGCTCTTCGTTCATGACGGGACCAAGGTCGCCTTGAACGCCTGCGCGCTCCAGACGGCTCATGACAGCTTCTTGAGCTTCACACAGGGCATCCAGCGCTTCTTGTGCGGTCTTTTGACCGGACATTGCATCGCCGATGTTCTGCCACCACAGCTGCGCCAAACGTGGATAGTCTGGCACGTTAGTGCCCGTGGGCGACCATGCCACACGCGCGGGCGAGCGGTAGAATTCGATCAGGCCGCCAAGTTTGTCGGCGCGATCGGTGAAGTGATCAGAGTTGATGGTCGACTCGCGGATGAACGTCAGACCCACGTCGGACTTTTTCAGGTCCACCGTCATGGAAGTCACGAACTGCGCATAGAGCCATGCGGCTTTGGCGCGGTCCACAGGTGTGGATTCCATCAGCGTCCAGGAACCAGCGTCCTGATAGCCAACCTTCTGGCCTTCTTTCCAGTAAACACCATGCGGAGAGGGAGCCATGCGCCACTTGGGCGTGCCATCCTCGTTCATGACCGGCAGGTCGGGCTCAACCGTGGCGGCTGTGAACGCGGTGTACCAGAACATCTGCTGGGCGACATTCCCTTGTGCCGGGATCGGACCAGCTTCCGAGAAGGTCATACCAGCGGCTGCGGGGGGCGTGTATTTCTCAAGCCATTCGATGGCTTTTTCAACGGCGTAAACAGCCGCAGGAGCGTTGGTTGCACCACCGCGCGCCACACAGGACCCGACAGGTTGGGAGTTTTCGTTCACACGAATGCCCCACTCATCGACGGGCAGGCCGTTCGGCTCACCCACGTCGCCCATGCCAGCCATGGACATCCACGCATCGGTGTAACGCCAGCCCAGCGAGGGGTCTTTTTTACCGTAATCCATGTTGCCAAAGACTTCGCCTTCGACACCGAGATGGCTCAGATCGCGGCCGGTAAAGAACTCAGCGATGTCCTCATATGCCGACCAGTTGATTGGAACACCCAACTCATAGCCATAGGCGGCCTCGAAGTCGGCTTTGTTCTTTTCGTCGTTGAACCAATCGTAGCGGAACCAATACAGGTTCGCGAACTGCTGTGTTGGCAACTGGTACAGTTTGCCATCGGGGCCAGTGGTAAAGCTGGTGCCGATGAAGTCATCAAGGTTCAGCGTGGGCAGGGTCACGTCTGCGCCTTCGCCAGCCATCCAGTCAGTTAGGTTACGCACCTGCTTGTAGCGCCAGTGGGTACCGATCAGATCACTGTCGTTGATATAGGCGTCATAGATGTTTTCGCCCGACTGCATCTGTGTTTGCAGCTTTTCGACCACGTCGCCTTCGCCAATGAGATCGTGTGTGATCTGAATACCGGTGATCGCGGTGAACGCGGGCGCCAGCACTTGGGATTCATATTCGTGGGTTGTAATGGTCTCGGAGACGACTTTGATCTCCATGCCTTGGAAAGGTGCGGCCGCGTCCACAAAGAACTGCATCTCTGCTTCTTGTTCCGCCCGCGAGAGCACGGAAAGACCCGCAATCTCATTGTCGAGGAACGCCATCGCGGCATCCATATCGGCAAAGGCTGGCGACGCGGTCAGAGACGTCGCAAGGGCCAAGGCCGTTGAGGTTCTAAGTGACAAGTTCATAAAAATCCTCCCATTTTGAACTTTGTTTCTTATGTGCCGAACGCATTTCGGTCCGGGTCTTTACCAGCGCGGATCACACGTATCGGAACACCAATACCGCGTAGATCGCGCAGATCACGAGGGCCCACCACTGGGCCATATCTGCCAGCCCCAACCAAGCCAGATTGATAAAGGCTGAGCCGAGAAGCGTGATGAAAAGTCTGTCGCCCCGTGTCGTTTCTATCCTCAGGACACCGACGCGCGGGGTTTCGGGAAACTTGATCGCAAGGATCGTGAACGCGATCAAAAGGCTGGCGATCACCATAAAGAAAATCGCGGTGGGCCATGTCCATGCCATCCATTCCATGTCGGCGCCTCCC
>NZ_CEZFMW010000169.1:0-4896 GCF_982993085.1 Thalassobacter sp.
CATAGGTCAGCATGTGCCCCGAGCCCGCCGCCGGATCGCAGATGCGGATCTCTTCGGGTTTGCTGATCTTCAAGAAGTCCGTCTCGGGCTCTTCGGGCGCGATGTAGTAGTCCATCTTGGCCGCCAGCCCGCTCTGCGGATTGTTCAGCAGCCAAAGCCGCCCCAGCGAGTTCTCGACCAGATAGCGGACGATCCAGTGCGGGGTGAACAACTGCGTCGCGGCGGGGATGTTTTCGGCCGTGATCTTCTGGTTCTTCTTGAGGCCTGCAAAGACCTGGTCCTTCTTTTCCGAGATGTAGAACTGGTAAAGCCAGCCGATGATCTCGACGTCCTGACAGGCGTCCACGGTCATGACCTTGCGCAGTTCAGTAAGGATCGAGGATTGCGACAGCAGATCCTCGGGCATCAGCAGTTCGGTGTAGTCGTCGATTTGCTCGAACAGGAAGGGCATCGGCCCGTGCCACTGGTTGCAGGCATGGACCAGAAGCTGCCGATAAGCCTCCCCCTGCGGATCAGAAGACGGCGTGCGGCCATCGAGCAGCGCCGCGATGCTGCCCGGCGCGCCCTCGGGCAGGTTGCCTGCCATTGCCTCAGCCAAAATCTCGGGCCGTGTCTGCCCTTCCGCAGGCGAAACAACCCCGACCGTGGTATAGCCATTGGCATCCATGAAGCGCAGCGCGGTGAAGCGGTTGAACCAGGTATAGGCGACCTGTTCGATCACCTGCGCCTGGCCATCCCGCGCAATCGCAGCATCGAGCTCCTTCATCGCCTGCGGATGTTCTCGCCGCGCGGGCGAGGCAGGATCAAGCACCAGATCAAGTTTCGAGCGGACCTGATCTACTGCCAAATTACGGGCAGCCTGGGCAAACTTCTTCAGCGCGTTCGTGTCCATCAGACAATCACCTTCTTGCCCACGCGGATCTGCTCCAGCAGGGTCTTTTTCATTTCTTGGACGTATTGTTCGACGTCAGCTTCTTCGGTCAGGTAGGGCTTGGTGAAGCCAACCTTGATTTCAGAGGCGTTGACGTAAGTAGTCTGCGGGGGCTCTGGCTGCGGCGGCCCGGGCGGGACGAGTTTTGGATCAACAACCGGTCGGTTCAGCCGCTCAACCTCTGCCAAAACACGCGGCAACAGATCGAGCTTCGCGCCATTTGCCCGATCGCGCAGGATCGGTATCATCTTGACGCTGTCGAGCCCGGTTTTGTGGCTGTCGATATTGCGCTTTATGTGGGCTTGGTCATCTGCCGACAGCGCTTGGAACTCTGGCGTCTGCGTGACCTTGGCTGCGCACTCCTCGACCGCCGCAATGACGGCTTTGCGCTCCTCAAGCACTGTCAATTCCACTCGGTCTTTCAACCCATAGAGATCGGATTTCAGGGCCTGAATAGCCGTGCCCTTGTAGCAAGCAGGATCGGCCAAAGCGCGGGCCAGCGCCTCGCCGGCCCCGGCATCCACATAGGAAATATTCGCTTCCTGATCGCGCAGAAATTCACGCGCATCGTCATAGATTTCGCGCTGGGCGCCCCCCATGAAGCTGCGGATTTTGTCGAGGACATCTTCCTTGGCATCGAGCAAGGCATCTTCCTGTGTCGCAGGCTCGGTGATGTACCAAGTGGCGGGCTTTCCCACCATTGCGGCAATCTTTGTCGCCAATGGCTCGAGCGCCACGACGAATGGGTATTGCACTTTTTGGGCCAGCATTTTGCCCAAGTCTTCAGACAGGGTGCGCGTGCTCTCCAGCCATTCCGCACCGATGGTCCGGGCATCTGTCCCATCCGATGGCAAGTCAAACATCTCCTTATAGAGCTCTTTCGCCTTCCGAATCTGGGCAGAGGTGAACTCGGTCTGGGGGGTAAGCAGGATATTGGCAAGCGCATGGCTGTTGTTCAGCGCCTTGGCGAGTTCTGCACGCTCAAGCACAGTGCCATCCGAGCGGGCTTCCAGCTTGCCCTTACCTGACAGGCTGGCAGCCAAGCAGAGGATTGCCGTCGTCGGCCAGCCATAGGGTTTGCCACCAAAGCGCTCGGTGAGGTATTTCACCGAGACCTTTACGCCATTGCGAGCCTGAGACTGGACGTAGTTCAGGACGTCCTGCTCCGCCTCGGTCAGCCCTTCGCCATTATCGCCAAAGAGCCCGCTTTCGGGCGTCGCCGCTTTAAGGATATCGGCTTCGGCATAGGTTACGCCTCGCAGCATCGGCAGGTTGACATAGACCTTGTCGACAAGACCCTGGAAGCCTTTCACGATCCGGTCCTGGGGCTCCTCGCCCCCGATGTCGAGCTCATCGCCTCGCACGAACATCCGTGCTTCGGCCATCAGCTTTCGCAGGCGCAGTTCGAGGTCCTTGTAGCGACGGCTGTTCTGATCCCCTTTCTCGGCCACAATACGATCGCGGCCGGGCTGCTGGGAACCCGCACGGGCCTGACGGATGAACTTATCCGTCTGCTTAAAGAGTGTCAGATCGCGGATGAACCGCACATCAGGCTGCAGCGCCACCGCCAGTTCTTCTCGGCTCATGTTCCGCATGCGCACGGCTTCAGGTGATGCGACATCATCGTTGAACGGGCTGATCACGTTGATGGAAAGCTCGTATTCCCGGCCCAAAAGATGGTCATCGAGCTTACGGCTGAAGCTGTATTCGTTGCCGGTGGTCAGATGTTTGATCTTGCGATGCCGCAGGATCGTGTCGAACGCCAGAGTCTCCATCTCCTTGGAAAGCTCTGAAGGGTCGACATCGAGCGCCTTGATTTCGGCTTCGACGTCTTTCTCTTCGTTCGTCAGGAACTCATAGACCTCGCCATTGCGTTGAATGAGTGTGTTTCGCTCAAGGAAGGACAGCGCCTCCTCGATCTTGCGCCGCTGCTTGACCTGATCGGTGTCGAACTCGGAGAGCAGCAGCACGCTGATGTTGCGCACCGTGGGCTTAAACTCCTTGACGTATTTCACGAGGAAGAGCGCCTTCAGCACACGAACCGCGAAGGGATCGATGTCCTGGATTTCCTTCTCGGCAATCTGGATCGACTGCTGGACGGCAGATTTCAGGGCCGTGCGGATACCCTCGAACATGAGGTCAAAGGTGGCAAGACCGCCCACGGGCTGGTCTGCCATCTTCTTGGCGACCTCTTGGAAGACGCCCAGCATGGAACGTTCTCCCACCGAGCTGTGTTTGCCCTCGAAAGCATTATGCTGCGAGAGAGACGTGATAGCCATCTGGAACAGCATGTATTGATACGGCGGGAACGGATAGCTTGAAACAAATTGATTTCGCCCGTCAAAGTTCTTCAGCTTGATCGACCCGTCCGTGAAATCAAAGAGGGTCTTGAGGTTGTTCTCTTCACGATCGTGCAGGTTGCCGAGACGTACCTGGCCCTCGTCGGTCTTGGACAGAAGGCGGCGCTGGATGACTTCAGCCACGTCGGCCGAGTTCAGCGGCATCTTCACACCGAAGCGCGCCATGATCTTCGAGAAGTCCTGCGACTGAAACGCTTTTCCATCGCCGATAATGGCTTCCATGTCCTGCTGTGACGTGACGATGACCCAGGCGCGGCCCTTACATTTTGTATTCAGGCTTTCGGCAATCGTTTGCAGGTTCGTCATCAGCTTGACGTTCTCGGCGATGTACTGCCCGACTTCATCTACAAAGAAGTTCAATCGAAACTTCGGTGCCTGTTTGTCGAGCCAAACATTCACATTATTGGCAAAATCCTCGATTGAGACCCGGGTATCGGCGCGGTACTGCCCCAAGATATCTGCGACATCAGCAGGATCGCCACCGGTGACAGAGGCGAAGGCTGTCGCGATGTTTTTACGCTCAAGGGCTGCCTGTTCGCGACCGCGCTCCCAAGCCTTGCCAGCAGCCGCCGCATAAGCGTCCTTAAACGCCGCCAGTTGGTTTCGATCATCAAGGTCGCGCTCAAACTGCGCGATATGGGGCAGCTTGCCGTAGTAACCGCACGCCTCATCAAAAACCTTCTGGAATACCGAGAGCAGCGCATCGACGTCGGTCTTTGAGATGACATCAGCCTTCTGATCGATATTGAAGAGGATCGACCTTGACGGCACAGAAACCGCTTTGCGCAAGGCGCCCAAAAGCATGGGCTGATCGGTCAGCTTCTCTTCAAAAATGTCAAAAGCTCGTGTGCCATCGACTTCTCGGTTTTCCATGAGAAGAGCTAGCATCTTCAGCAGGTGCGACTTACCCGAACCAAAGAAGCCAGAAATCCAGACCCCATTGGCGGTGTCATAGTTGTTGTAGGCATCAAAGAAGGTCTCGAGGCGTTTGCCAATTTCATCGGTGATTACGTACTCGTCGAGCTCGATGCGCAGGCTCGCTTCATCGTCAGCCTTGATCACACCATCAATCGGGCGGTCAACGGGCTTGGCAAAAATAGTTCTCAGAGCAGTGGTCATCGGCTCAGACCTCGTAATTCAGAATGTTAAAAGCACGGTAATATTTGTCGTCATGCAGCAGGCCGAAGAGATCGAGGGATCCCCCTGTTGCCGTAGAGTGGGTGTAGCTGCCAGGAAAGAACAGGACCGTTGGCTTATCCTTGGCCGTGCTCTGCAAGTTATTGAGCACATTGTGCGAGCGGATGTACGGATAGACCTCGCCCACGCCGGACAGGAAAATCACGTCATGCGGTTGGGCGGCGATCGCTTCCGCAATTTTCGGGATCAGGTGTTCATGAACGTCGAGAACACCCTGTAGCAACTCGCGCAGCTCTGATTTTTCCATGTCAGGCTCTGCGGCCAAGACATCGTCAAGGATGCCCCGCTCTTCCAAGAGCCCGAGCGAAATGTCGTACAGGCTGAGATCGAGCGCGGTCACGCCCGCATGCCCAATGCGCTCGATCAGGTCGAGCCGGTCCTCGATCATCGTTAGGCCTTCCTCTGCCG
>NZ_CEZFMW010000170.1:0-4847 GCF_982993085.1 Thalassobacter sp.
ATGACCTCTTCTTGCACAAAATCCCGAAAGACTTCGACCCGGCGTGAGTGGCGCAATTCTTCTGGATAGGCAAGAAAGACGGGGACCTCACGCGAGAGTGCGGTGGGTACAACCGGCACAAGGTCTGGAAAGTCGCGGGTCAGATAGTCGGGCAACACGCCAACGCCAAGGTCGTAAATGACCCCCTGCAGTACACCGAAGTAGTTGTTCACGGTCAAGAAATTCTCGACGCCTTCTTCTTGCAATTGGCGGATCAATTGCGCCCCGGCGTTTACCTGAAAGCTGGTGGCATTTTGGCAAATCACGCGGTGGTTTTGCAGATCGCTCATGGTTTCGGGCGTGCCGTGGGCCTCCAGATAGCTGGGAGAGGCATACATTTTCATCCGAATGTCCATGAGCCGCTTGCGCACCAGATCGGCTTGACTCGGCTCTTTCATGCGGATTGCGACGTCGGCTTCACGCATTGGCAGGTCCAGCACGCGTTCCTCGAGCATCAGGTCAATTTTGAGGTCCGGATACTTTTCATATAGTTTGGCCAGCCGCGGCGCGAGCCAGAGCGTCCCGAATCCGATGGTGGTTGTGACACGCAATTCGCCAAATATCTCTTCTTCGCTGTCTCGGATGCGTGCGTTGGCAGCGTCCAGTTTTTTTGCCATTGAATTCGTCGCATCGAACAGCAATTCGCCCTGTTCCGTCAGGATAAGGCCCCGTGCGTGGCGGTGAAACAACGTCGTGCTGAGGCTCTCTTCGAGGGAGCGTATTTGGCGGCTCACGGCCGATTGGGAGAGGTGGAGCGTTTCGCCGGCGTGTGTCAGGCTGCCCGCAGAAGCCACCGCGTGGAAAATTCTCAGCTTGTCCCAGTCCATTCGTCAGTGCCCCTATGGCCTAAGTGTTTTGAATAGTTAGCGGTATCGCACATGCAGAAAGGCTTGCGAACCGCCAATTTGATATCAATCTGAACTAACGCGCAAAACGTAACGGCAAGAAGAATTTTCTTGTAGGTCATAGATTATGACCTATATTTTATGATAGGATCGCTTCGCATGGGAGGTATGTGATGAGCCTGTTGGATGTTCGTCTGAGTGATCGCTACGACCTGGATAAGGACCAAGTGCTGTTGAACGGCACTCAGGCACTGGTCCGATTGATGCTCATGCAAAAGGCGCGTGACCGTGCGGCGGGGCACAATACCGCTGGATATGTCACCGGGTATCGCGGCTCGCCTTTGGGGGCGGTCGATATGCAAATGACCCGTGCCCGGGATGTTCTCACGTCGCAGGACATTCGCTTTGATCCCGGTTTGAACGAAGATCTCGCGGCTACTGCCATATGGGGCACGCAACAGGCGGCCTTGCGGGGCGAGGGGCGGTTCGACGGTGTGTTCGGCCTGTGGTACGGCAAGGGACCGGGCGTTGATCGATCTGGTGATGCAATGCGGCATGCCAACATGGCCGGGACGGCTCCGTTGGGCGGCGTGTTGATGGCCTGCGGTGATGATCACACTGGCGAAAGCTCAACCACCTGTCACCAGTCCGACTGGGCGTTGGTTGATGCACACATGCCCGTTCTGAATCCAGCCGGTGTCCAAGAGATTTTAGACTACGGGTTGTACGGGCTGGCACTAAGCCGGTTTGCGGGGGTGTGGTCTGGCTTGAAGTTGATGAAAGACACCGTGGAGGTCACGGCGGTCGTGGACGGGCGTGCTGATCGGATGCAGTTCGTGACACCCGATTTTGATTTGCCCGCGGGCGGCTTGCATATTCGGCTGGGCGATCATTGGATCCCCCAAGAGGAGCGGCTGGTCTGCTACAAACGCCCCGCAGCAGAGGCATTTGCCCGTGCCAATAAGATCGACAAGCGAATGCAGGGGCAGCCCGGTGCGCGCATCGGGTTTGTTGCTGCGGGCAAGAATTGGTTAGATTTAATGCACGCCATGGGGGCCTTGGGACTAGATGCCAAAGCCTGCGAGGCGCTTGGCATCACCACCTACAAGGTGGGTCAAACATGGCCGCTGGATATGGCGTCTTTGCGCGATTGGGCTGAGGGCCTAGAGGTCATCGTTTGTATCGAAGAGAAACGTAAGTTGATCGAAGTGCAAATTAAGGAGGCCATCTTTGAGGACCAACGCGGGCGGCAGGTGTATGGTGCGCTTGGGCCGGGTGGTGCAGCGCTGTTTCCTTCTCATTACGCGCTTGATCCCGCTGACGTGGCCGAAAAACTGGGCAGGCTTCTTCAAGGTATCGGCGTCACCTCGCCGCCTATTCAGGCGGGACTGTCCAAGCTGCAGGCCGCTCGGGCGCTGGAAAGTGCGCCGGATTTGGCGACGCGCAGTCCTTATTTTTGCTCGGGCTGTCCGCACAATACTTCGACCAAGGTGCCGGACGGCGCGCGTGCAGGTGCGGGCATCGGGTGCCACGTTATGGCGTTGTGGATGGATCGCGGCACCGAGGGCTACACGCACATGGGGGCAGAAGGCGCCAACTGGATCGGTGAGGCACCATTTTCGACACGCAACCATGTGTTTCAAAACCTAGGGGAGGGCACGTATAACCACTCGGGGCTGATGGCCATTCGTGCTGCTCGCGCTGCGGGTACAAATATTACGTACAAAATCCTTTATAATGATGCGGTCGCAATGACGGGCGGGCAGCGCAACGATGGCGACTTGTCGCCGGAGCAGGTCGCCCGAGAGGTTCTGGCCGCCGGGGTTGAGACGGTCGTGGTTGTTTACGATCCTAAAGAAGAGGTGGACAAGACACTCTTCCCGGCGGGGCTGGAGTGGCACACGCGAGAGCATTTGGGAGCGGTCCAAAGGCGCTTACAGAGTGTTGAGGGCGTTTCAGTTTTGCTGTTCATCCAAACCTGTGCGGCCGAAAAACGGCGTCGTCGCAAGCGTGGCAGTTTTCCTGATCCCGAAAAGCGTATGTTTATCAACACGGACGTATGTGAAGGGTGCGGCGATTGTTCAGTTCAGTCGAACTGTGTGTCGATTGTTCCGGTTGAGACTCCGTTCGGGACAAAGCGAGCGATTGAGCAATCTTCGTGTAACAAAGATTACAGCTGTGCCGATGGGTTTTGCCCGTCGTTTGTAACCGTAGAGGGGGGCGCCCCGCGCAAAGCGACGACCAGAAATGTGGCTATGCCTGACCTCCCCGAGCCCGAATTGCCGGCGATTAACGGCACGTTCAATGTACTGGCAACGGGCGTCGGCGGGACCGGTGTGGTAACGTTGGGGGCCGTTCTGGCTATGGCCGCACACCTTGATGGCAAAGGTGCTGCCATGATGGAAATGGCGGGCCTCGCCCAGAAAGGGGGGGCGGTCACGGTTCATTGCCGCCTTGCGAACTCACCCAGTGATATCAATGCGATACGCGTCGCTATCGGTGAATGTGACACGCTGATAGGGGGGGACTTGGTCGTGTCTGCTGGGGCCAAAACGCAGACACTGCTTGACCCCAATCGCGCCTATGCTGTGGTGAACACACACGAGACAACGACCAGCGCCTTTACTTTGAACCGCGACTATAAATTGCCCGGCGATGGGTTGCGTGGCGTGCTGCAAGAGCGGCTTGGCTCGCGGTTGATGTCACTCGACGCATCTGAGCTTTCCAAGGTGCTTATGGGGGATTCGATTTATGCCAATATGATGCTGTTGGGCGCGGCTTGGCAGGCGGGACGTTTACCCGTTTCGCTGGCGGCGTTAACCCAAGCGATTACGCTAAACGGCGCTGCGGTAGAGCGGAACAAACAAGCGTTTACCTTCGGTCGGTGGGCGGCTTTTGACCCGCAAAGTGTTGCAGAAATTCTTGCCCCATCTGAGCCACCTACACCAGATGCGGAGGCGGTAAGGATTGCTCATCTTAAGCAATATCAAGGTCAGGGGCTTGTGAAGCGATACCAGCGCTTGCTTGAATTGGCGCCTGATGCTCAGCTACGAGATGCGATGGCCATCAGTTTTCATAAGCTGCTGACCTACAAGGATGAATACGAAGTTGCACGGCTTTTGTGCGGGACAAAAGCACAAGCTGAAGCGGCTTTTGATGGGCAAATGGCGCTAACTTATCACCTCGCGCCTCCATTACTGACGCGTATCGGGCCCAATGGAAGGCCTATCAAGCGGGCATTTGGATCTTGGCTGGAGAAGGCCTTTCCTATTTTAGCCTGGGGCAAGCATCTGCGCGGTACCCCCTTGGACCTGTTCGGTTACACAGAGGAACGTCGTAAAGAGCGGGCTTTGATTAATCAGTATGAACAGGACATGAAGCGTTTGCTGTCAGTGTTAAAAACAGAAAACCGCGATCTGATTTTATCTATGGCCGAGCTTCCACTCGAAATTCGGGGGTTTGGTCCCGTCAAGGCCGCAGCTATGGATGCCGCTGCGCGCCGTCGGGTGGAGCTTCTTCGAGCAATCGAACAGGGTCCCACCGCCACGATGCCTGAGGCGGCAGAATAGCTATCCGCGGCGTATGAAAAAGGCAGTGCTGTCCTCTTGGTCGTCGCTGCCTTCAAAGGTGTGGCCGGCCTCGGCACAGAAATGCGGCACATCAACATGAGCTGCCGGATCATCCGCCAGCAGACACGCGATCTGACCGGGTGCCAAAGCGGCAATCCGTTTTCGCAACCGCAGAACGGGAAGGGGGCACAGCAGTCCGCGCGCATCTACCTCTAGGTCAAAATTTCGCATGCTGCTGTCCCCTTAACCGTCAAGTGATACTTAATTGTAAATTGAACTGACCCCTTCGGGTCTAGTCAGTGCCGCGATATGGTTCGACGTATTGTAGCGCCATGTCCCATGGGAAAAAGATCCAAGTGTCTTGGCTGACGCCCGTAATGAACGTGTCCACCAT
>NZ_CEZFMW010000171.1:0-2293 GCF_982993085.1 Thalassobacter sp.
GGCTTTGAGCGTGAGATGACGCGGCGTTTGGGCTATTTTTCCCAATTGCGCGCCAAGCGGGGTGGTTGACTTCTAACCTTGTGAGGCGCAAAGCCCCCTCATGAATTCCTTACCTTATGTCGCTCTACCTTATGTTGCCTTGGGCGGCGCAATCGGCGCATCGCTTCGGTATCTTGCGGCCTTTTGGATCCATCGCATGTGGTCCGAGGGATTTCCTGTGGCGATCCTATCGGTCAATGTTGTTGGCTCGTTCTTGATGGGGCTGTGTGTCGTGGTCATGACAAAGCACGACCTTGGGCAATGGGCGCCGTTCTTGATGGCAGGTGTGCTAGGGGGCTTTACGACGTTTTCGGCCTTTTCGCTCGAAGCCTATACTATGTTTGAAAAAGGCGAGATCGGCGCGGCGGGACTGTATGTTCTGTTGTCGGTGACGGTCTCGATCGCTGGGCTTGCGCTTGGCGTGGCAGTGGCTCGGGGAGCAGTGGCATGAGCGGTGTACAACATATCACAGTCGGTGATGAGGATGGTGATCAGCGGTTGGACCGTTGGCTGCGCCGCATTTTCCCGCAGGTCAGCCAAGGCCAGATCGAAAAGATGTGCCGCAAGGGTGATCTACGTGTGGACAAGGGCCGGGTAAAAGCCAACACGCGCCTCGATGTTGGGCAAGTCGTGCGGATACCGCCGCTGCCTGATGCGCCCGCGCCGCAGTACACCCGTCAGGTCAGTCGCGCCGATGCGGAGATGATCCAGTCGTGCGTGATTTACCGCGATGCAGATGTGATTGTTTTGAACAAGCCCAGTGGGCTTGCGGTGCAGGGCGGCTCTGGTCAGGCGCGGCATGTTGATGGCTTGGCCTCGGCGTTGATGTATGAACGCGACGAACCCCCGCGGTTGGTTCACCGGTTGGATAAAGACACCTCGGGTGTGTTGGTGCTGGCGCGGACGCGCCCCGCAGCCGCTGCACTTACGGCCAGCTTTCGCCACCGTGAAACACGCAAAATCTATTGGGCAGCGGTTGCCGGATCCCCCTTGCCGCGCAAGGGCACAATCAAATTTGGCCTTGTAAAGGCTGGGGGCCGTGGCGCCGCTGGTGAAGGGGAAAAGATGCACTGCGTCCACCCCCGTGCGATTGCCGAAACCGAAGGTGCCAAACGCGCACATACCGACTACGCAGTGCTGGAAACCGCGGGTGGGCGGATGTCATGGGCGGCACTTGTGCCGATTACGGGCCGTACCCATCAGTTGCGCGCTCACATGGCCGAGATCGGGCACCCGATTCTTGGGGATGGCAAATATGGTGGCTCCGGACAGGAAAACCTTGGCGATGGTTGGGGTGCTGGAATCGGCGGGGATGTTTCGCGGGGCCTGCACCTACACGCTCGTTCACTTGTGATAGAACACCCAACCTCCAAAGCGCAGCTTTCGCTGACGGCACCACTGTCATCGCATATGCAAGATACGTGGGACCTGATGGGGTGGTCCCCGGCGGATGTGCCCAACGATCCGTTTTATGGCGACGACGATGGCTGACCGGGGTCGGTTGATCGTCTTTGATATCGACGGGACACTGCTGGACAGTTACGCGCAGATCATGGCGGCGATGGAATTTGCGTTTCACGCAGCCAATCTGCCCAGCCCAGCCCCGGAAAAGGTGCGCAATGGGATCGGCCTTGCGGTTGAGGACATGATCCACGGGATCAAGCCGGGCCTTTCCGCGCAAAAGGTCGATCAAATCGCCCAAAGCTACCGGGGTGAGTTTCGCGCCAGTGCGCTGCGGACCTCACGCGGGGAAGCGTCGGACTTGTTCGATGGCGCATTTGATCTGCTCAAGGTGCTTGCCGCACAAAAGACGACCCTTTTGGGCATCGCATCCGGCAAGTCCCGCCGTGGGTATGATCGTATGGTTGCTGCCTTGGGTTTGGAGGACATGTTTCACACCCAGCAGTTATCGGACGATCATCCGTCCAAGCCCCATCCCTCGATGCTTTTGACGGCGATGGCCGAGGCGGGTGTGACACCCGAGCAGACCGTGATGGTGGGAGACACCAGCTACGACATGCAGATGGCAAAATCGGCAAACGTGCGCGGTATTGGCGTAAAATGGGGCTATCACATGCCCGAGGTTCTGCGTGACGCAGGCGCACAGTGTATCGCATCAGATTTTGACGAACTTCGCACCCTGTTGGACGCGTAGTCCAGCAAGACAGTTCAGCCGGTGAAGGTCGCCGGTACGAGAGACAGACAAGAGAGGGCAGGCCATGACGGAATGGGCAGCAAAACGGTTCTGGAAAAC
>NZ_CEZFMW010000171.1:2393-4828 GCF_982993085.1 Thalassobacter sp.
AACAGGGGCGGTGGATCAGGAAGAGGTAAATATGAAAAAGACTCTGTTTTTGGGTGCTTTGGCTGCAACAACGCTGGCAGCATCCGGCGCATTTGCGTCCACACTTGATGAAGTCAAAGCGCGCGGCACGCTGAACTGTGGTGTGACCACAGGCGTTCCCGGCTTCGCTGAGCCCGACGCGAATGGCGTTTGGCAAGGTTTCGACGTGGCTGTGTGTCGCGCCGTGGCAGCGGCTGTACTGGGTGACGGCAATGCCGTGACTTTCGTCCCGACCACCGGCAAAACACGCTTCACCGCGCTCGCTTCCGGCGAAATCGATCTGCTGGCACGTAACACAACGTGGACATTCTCCCGTGATACGGACCTTAAGTTCGAATTCGTTGGCGTGAACTACTACGACGGTCAGGGCTTCATGGTCCCCAAAGACCTCGGCGTGTCCTCCGCGACTGAGCTTGATGGCGCGACTGTCTGCATTCAGACCGGTACAACAACCGAGCTGAACCTTGCTGACTTCTTCCGCTCCAACAACATCAGCTACGAGCCCGTGCCAATCGAAACTGGTTCCGAAGCTGTTCAGCAATATCTTGCTGGCGCATGTGACGTGTACACAACGGACCGTTCCGCACTGGCCGCTCAGCGCGCTAACTTCGAAACACCCGACGCACACGTTCTGTTGCCCGACGTCGTATCCAAAGAGCCACTCGGCCCGCTGGTACGTCACGGCGACAACGAGTGGGGCGATATCGCACGCTGGACGCTCAACGCGCTTATCACAGCTGAAGAGCTGGGTGTGACATCCGCGAACCTCGACGCCGAGTCCGGCAACCCCGAGGTTAACCGTCTGCTGGGTCGCGAAGGCGATCTGGGTGCAATGATCGGCCTCGACGCAGAGTGGGCGAAGCGCGCTCTGGCGGTTGGTGGCAACTACGGCGAGATCTTCGCGTCCAACATCGGTTCCGAGACACCGATCGGTCTGGCACGCGGGCTGAACGCCCAGTGGAAAGACGGCGGCCTGCTGTACAGCCCCCCCTTCCGCTAAGATCCGATACGGGAAGGGGCGCAACCAAGGTTGCGCCCTTTTCCTTTACAGACCACCACACACCCTAGGGCAGGGATAGCGCGACACACGCGCTGCCGCCAAACTGGCCAGACCCAGGGGAACCGGGGACAGACTTATGACCACGTTGAGTGATCCACCCAAAAGTGCGTTCCGCATCGGAATGCTGCTGAGCGATACACGGTACCGCTCCTATACGTTCCAATTCATTGCCCTTTTGGCTATTATTCTTTCTGTTAGTTATTTGGTGAGCAACCTGCTCGCCAACCTTGACCGTCTTGGTCAGGACCTGAGCTACGAATTCCTTGGTGCGCCTGCGGGCTATGACATCAACCAACAGCCCATCCCTTACAACAGTCAGGACACGCATCTTCGCGCCACTGTCGTGGGTGCGATGAATACGCTGATCGTGGCCTTTTTGGCCTGTGTAACAGCGACAATTTTTGGCGTTATCGCCGGTGTGCTGCGGCTTTCGAACAACTGGATCATCTCCAAGCTGATGTCAGTTTATGTCGAGATTTTCCGTAACATCCCCGTGCTGATCTGGCTGATCATTATCTTTACGGTCACCGCCAACGTGTTTGCGCCCATCGCAGAGTTCCGCATCCCGCGAGATGGCTCTGACCCTGCGCGAACTCTGATCTTTGGGGTGATGGCGTTCACAAACCAAGGCGTGTTCGTGCCGCGGTTGACCTTTGAAGCAGGCGGAATGTTTGTCTTTTGGACCTTCATCGCCTCGATCATCGGGATCTTTGTTTACAAAAGCTACGTCAAGAAACACCTGTTTGCGACTGGTAAGGAGCTGCCATTCTGGCTGCCCGCTCTGGCTATTTTGGTCGTGCCGACGCTTGTGATGTACTTGGTTCTTGGCCGTCCGGTGGGTGTACAACTGCCCGAAATGGGGCGTTTCCGGTTCGAGGGCGGCTTGCAGCTGCGCACCTCATTCATTGCGCTGTGGTTCGCGTTGAGCATCTATACCGGTGCCTTTATCGCGGAAAATGTGCGGGCCGGTATCCTTGCGATTTCCAAGGGCCAAACTGAGGCGGCTGCTGCGCTGGGCATTCGTCCCGGTCGGATCATGTCGCTGGTGGTGCTGCCACAAGCGCTGCGGGTTATCATTCCGCCGCTGATCTCGCAGTATCTGAACATCACCAAGAACTCATCGTTGGCGATTGCTGTAGGATACATGGACCTGACGGGTACCCTAGGGGGCATCACGCTTAACCAGACGGGTCGCGCCATAGAATGCGTGCTGCTGTTGATGTTGTTCTATCTCACGATCAGCCTTTTGATTTCGCTGTTCATGAACTGGTACAACAATTCTGTTAAATTGAAGGAGCGGTAATATGGCCCAAGATCATTCCACCGCCTTCGTCCG
>NZ_CEZFMW010000172.1:0-4714 GCF_982993085.1 Thalassobacter sp.
GGTAACGCGCAATACTGGTCAGGGTTGTATATCATGGACCCTCCCGATCCTAACCGTCGCCACCCCACAGGACACAACGGCATACCAAATTGTTAGACCATAAATCTTAAAATCAGAAGCCACAAATTGCATTGAATGCAAAATTACAAACAACTGCAAATTGCGAAAGCGGTTGTAGACCCCGTCGCAACACGTCTAAACTGCGCGAACAACACGGGCGCCCGACTGGCCCCAAAGGGACGGATCTGGGAGGATTAACGTGATCAAGTCATTGATAACGTGTGATTGTGGCGGCAGTCAAACCGTAGATAGCGACGCACTTGCGCAGGCGACCGGGCTTTCGGTGCCGCGGACATGTTCGGCGCTTTGCACCTCACAGTTGCAAATTGCAGCGGATGCATTACAGACCGGAGACGCCGCAATCTGCTGCACCCAGCAAAGCGCGATTTTCGACGCATTGGCCGATGAGCTTGAGGTCGCCTCCGCCCCATTGATCGACATCCGCGATCGGGCTGGCTGGACCGACGATACAACCTCAGCGGGTCCTAAAATGGCCGCTTTGGTGGCCGAGGGCTTGCTACCGACCCACCCGGACAAGACCATCGATGTGGTCTCAGACGGACTATGCTTAATAGTTGGGCCATCCGCAACAGCGCTTGCTGCGGCTGAGGCACTGACACCCTATCTGTCAGTCACGGTCCTTCTTGCGCCCGGCGAAGAGCACCCCGGCACCACCGAGGCCGACATCATTTTTGGCACCCTGCGCCGTGCGACAGGCTCGTTTGGGCAATTCTCTGTCTCGATTGATCAGTTGCAGCAACCGGCCCCCGAAGGACGTGGCACACCCGCCCTGTCGCCCGCACGCAACGGCGCCCAGTCCGAGTGTGATATTCTGCTGGACCTGACCGGCGGCACACCGCTGTTCCCGGCTCCTGAAAAGCGGGATGGCTATTTGCGCGCCGACCCCGCCCACCCGGGCGCAGTGTCCGCCGCAATTTTGGCCGCAAGCCACCTGATCGGCACGTTTGAAAAAACGCTCCACATCAAATCTGAGCCCCTTCTGTGTGCCCACAGCCGTGCAGAGCAGACCGGCTGTACCCGCTGTCTGGACCTGTGCCCAACAAGCGCCATTCAGTCTGCGGGCGAACATGTCGTCATTGACCCACTGGTCTGTGCCGGATGTGGTGCATGTTCCGCCGCCTGCCCGTCTGGCGCGATCAGCTTTGATGCGCCCGCTGCGTCCCACACTTTCGTCCGGATCAATACGCTGGCCAAAGCCTACACGGATGCAGGCGGTGCGACGCCGCACCTACTGGTGACCGGTTCCAATGGTTCTGAGATGATCCGCATGGCCGCACGGTTCGGCCGCGGCCTGCCCAGCCATGTCATCCCGATGGAGATCACCGCGCTAAACGGGTTTGGCCACGCCGAGATGGTCGCAGCCCATGGTGCCGGATTTACACGCGTCAGCATCCTGCCCGAGCCAAAATCCGACCGCGATGCACTAGACACCCAGATGGAGCTGGCGCGCGCGATTGTGGGCGCCGAGACGATCGCCCTGATCGACACGCCCGACCCCGATGCCATGACCGACGCGCTGTACGACGCGGCCAAGTCCGACGCGGCCCACAGCCCCGTCCGCCCCATGGGCACACGGCGTCAGATCACCCGTCAGGCGGCGCGCGCGACGCTTGGCTCAGACACTGTTCTGCCCCTGCCCGAGGGCGCGCCGTATGGGGCGGTTTTGGTCGACACCGACGCCTGCACCCTGTGCTTGTCGTGTGTTTCGCTTTGTCCGTCAGGGGCACTGGGCGACAACCCAGACCTGCCGCAGCTGCGCTTCCAAGAGGATGCCTGTCTGCAATGCGGGATCTGCGCCTCGGCCTGCCCGGAAAATGCCATCACACTAGAACCTCGTCTAGACCTGACGGATGCCGCGTTGGAGCAACGGGTAATCCACGAAGAAGAACCGTTTGCCTGCGTCGAATGCAACAGCCTATTCGGCGTAAAATCCACCATCGACAAGATCACTGAGCGGCTGGCCGGGCACTCCATGTTCGACGAAGATAAGTTGCGCTTGATCCAGATGTGTGATGACTGCCGCGTGCGCGCGCAGATGCACAGCCAGAACAACCCCTTTACCAGTGCGCCAAGGCCAAAGCCGCGCACCACCGAAGACTATCTGAGCAAACGTCGTGACCATTGATATCCTTGGCCACGCCAGCGGCCAATCATCAGACCATCAGGGAGAGAGCGAATGAGTGATGCGTTCAACATGTCGATGCGCAAGTTCCTCAAGCAAGTCGGCGTGACCAGCCAACAAGAGATTGAGGCCGCGTTGCGCAACAAGGGCGAAGCGGGCAAAAGCTACGCGCTGAAAATGACACTCACATGCGAAGAGTTGGGGCTGGAACACACAGTCACCGGCGACGTTTCGGGAGAATAACGTGACAATTACAAGAGACGCCGTCCTTGAGGCCCTCAAGGGTGTTAGCACCCCAAGCGGCACAGATTTGGTAGAGTCAGGCGTCGTTCGGGCGTTGAATGTGGATGCAGGCAGTGTCCGCTTTGTGATGGAAATCGCCCCGTCGGATGCCGAAGCCTATGGCGCGGTCAAAACCGCCGCTGAAACCGCCCTGCAAGGGATCGGTGTTGAGGCCGTGCAAATCGTAATGACGGGCCACAGTGCACCTTCAAAGCCCGCCGCCCCCGCTGGCGAAGCGCCCCCCGACCTTAAGCCACAAAAAACCGCGCCCGCCGGGCCGCAGCCTGTGCCGGGTGTGGACCGTATCCTTGCGATTGCCTCGGGCAAAGGCGGCGTGGGAAAATCCACGGTGTCCGCCAACTTGGCCGTGGCCCTTGCGCAGCAGGGTCGCCGGGTTGGGTTGCTGGACGCCGATGTCTATGGCCCCTCGCAGCCCCGGATGCTTGGTATTACCGGTCGCCCCGCAAGCCCCGATGGAACCACTATTTTGCCCCTGCGCAACCACGGCGTGACCTCCATGTCGATCGGCTACATGACGAACGACGACCAAGCGGTTGTCTGGCGTGGGCCGATGCTGATGGGCGCGTTGCAACAAATGATGACGCAGGTCCAATGGGGCGCATTGGATGTGCTGATCGTGGATCTTCCACCCGGCACGGGCGACGTGCAGATGACGCTAGGCCAGAAGTTCAAGGTGGATGGCGCGGTCGTTGTTTCGACCCCGCAGGACATCGCATTGATCGACGCCCGTAAAGGTCTGGATATGTTCAACCAGATGAACATCCCCGTTGTTGGCATGATCGAAAACATGTCCACGCATATCTGTTCGAACTGCGGCCATGAGGAACATCTGTTCGGTCACGGCGGCGTTGCAAGCGAGGCAGAGAAACTGGGCATCGACCTGCTTGCCGAAGTGCCACTACACATGTCGATCCGGCAGGCCGCAGACGGTGGTGCACCCATCGTGGCCAGCGCGCCTGACAGCCCACAAGCTGAGGTGTTCCGCACAATCGCGGCCGCCCTCGTGGAGAAAGGCGTTGCATGAGCACGCTTGATGCCCCGCATACGCCGACCTTCCCACCGCTGATGTACGGGGAGGCTGCGGCCGACCCCGTCACCCACGCGCAGATGCGGGCCATTCAGGGCTGCGATGCTGGCCTTGTGGCCTATGACCTCGGCCAAAGCACACTTCGGGCGGCGATTGTCTTTGCCCCCGATGTCACCTTGGCGGAGGCGGCGGTGATGCTGCCGCTATGCGCTGTGGGTTTTCAAAACGCCCTCGGTGCGCTTGGCCCGCCAGAAACCGCCGTTCAGCTAGAGTGGGACGGCGTCATCCGCCTTAACGCCGCGCGCTGTGGTCGGTTTGGTATCCACGCCAGCACCGACAACCCCGCTGAAGTGCCCGACTGGATGGTGATTGATCTGACGCTGCCGCTTTGGCCGCTAAGCGACGCCCCGGGCGAGCACCCTGAGGACACCGCCCTTTATGCCGAAGGTTGCACCGAGGTGCAGGCCCCGCAACTGTTGGAATCGTGGTCGCGGCACACGCTCACTTGGGTGCGTTCATGGGAAGATGACGGGATCAAGCCTTTGCATGAAGCATGGCGCGGCTTGGCGTGGCAAATCGGTGAAGACGTTACTGTGCTTGGCATCACCGGGACATTCCTTGGCGTAGACGAAAATTTTGGACTGCTTTTGCGCGACGCTGATGGCGCCACGCAGCTTATCCCCTTGACGCGCTTGCTGGAGACAACACCATGACCGCTCCCCTAAAACTGGCCCGCGCCATCCATTTCGACGAAAGCGACCAGCGCGTTTTCCACGTGCCAGCGCGCACCGGCGAATGGTGTATCTCTGGCGGGTTTGAGTTTTCGAACTGGTCCGAGGGCGACCTGTCCGGCAAAAACCGTCAGGCGTTCTCGAACGGTTGGTTCGGCCTAGAAACCGGCGGGCGTGTCACGTTTGTGGCCGTCACACAGGTTGAGCCGGGCGAAATGGCGTCATTGGCGCAGATACTGGCGAAGCATTTTGTCACCTACTATGGCGCCCCCAGCGTTGAAGCCGCCCTGCCCACGGCCCAAGAAGAATTGGACCAGATGGCGGACCTATGCGCAGAGCATGCGCCAAACACTCTTTTGACTGTCCTGCGGGAACTGTCGGACGTGGGTGTGCGGGAAAGCTTTAGAATGATTGAGCCCAACGACGCCGGGCTCGACCAATTTGCCATTC
>NZ_CEZFMW010000173.1:0-4531 GCF_982993085.1 Thalassobacter sp.
GAAAAGAGCGCGCCATGTTCGTGGATATTCGAAAAAGATAGTGTCGTGACTTCCATAATGCCCTCCCAGGCGATTAAAGCCTACGACCACCCGTTCTGTCAGGAGAGGAACCCATACTCCCTTGCCTTTCGGACGGCTTCGGCGGTGGTCCGAGCGTCCAGACGGGTACGCGCGGAAGACAGGCGTGCCTTTAAGGCACTCTCTGAAATCCCCAGCTCAGCAGCAGCTGCTGTGTGTCGGTAACCTTGCCCCATCAAGATCAAGGCCGACAGCATCGCGGGGGTCAGCTCTTGTGGCGGCGCGGCGAGTTCATGCATGCGCTGCAAGATCCTCATCGCCTCCGCTATCTCAGAGTCCGTACATTCCCGATCATCGCGCGCTATTCCCATCAGCGAACGTGACGTAATCTTGCCAAAGGACCCGACCGCCCCATAAATCAGGCCGAATTCTTTAGCTTTTCCGAGAATGTCGAAGGGATCAGGCATTGCGATCTCGCTCCAGCGCGCGCTGCCCAAAACCCCTACCCCCCAAAACACCAACGGGTCACGTAACCCATAGGCGTTTTCGTCGTAGATGGTCTGCCATGCCTCTGGATAAGTCGAAAACTTGTACAGCGGAGAGGCAAACCGGATATGCAAAGCGACCGCACAGCCCTCTGGAGCCAAAGCGTCGAGTTCATCGACCAGATCCAAAAGGGGACTTCGCTCATGCATAGCTTTTTAGACAGGTTGCCCGAAACTAGGTCAAGAGTATCGTTGCGACAAAGAACGGACCGATACGCATGGGCACACCACTTCAGCCAACCGACTTTGCAAGGATAATGATGTTATCCACAGCAGCACGTGCCGACCTGTTGGAGTATTTCGGCAGCACACTCGTCCAACCATCTGAAATAAATCAGTTGATCGCCAAGATGTCGCGGAAAAATGCCATCGGCGAACACCGCTAAATTTAACCTACCGTTAATCAAAATCAGCCGGGCTCAACGCCAAAAAAAACCGCCCAAGTGGGCGGTTTTTTATTTAGTGTGGTCTCAGTAGGCGGAAACTTACTCGTCCGCAGCCTCTGCTTCGACCCGTGCGCGGTCAGCAGCGCCTTTGGCGTCTACGTCGCGCTCAACAAATTCGATGATCGCCATGGGCGCCATGTCACCATAGCGGAAGCCCGCTTTCATGACACGAACGTAACCACCTTGGCGGTCTTTGTAGCGAGGCCCGAGGATGTCCATCAGCTTTGTGACGTAAGCATCCTGCTTGAGCTTCGAGCCCAGCTGGCGACGTGCGTGCAAATCACCACGTTTCGCAAGCGTGATCATCTTTTCGATGATTGGGCGAAGTTCTTTTGCCTTTGGCAGGGTTGTCTTGATCTGCTCGTGCTCGATCAAGCTTCCGGCCATGTTGGAGAAGAGCGCCTTACGGTGCTCATGGGTGCGGTTCAGGCGGCGATAGCCCCGTGCGTGACGCATGATGTCATTCCTTCAGTTACATTTTGCTTTGTCAGGGGCCCGGTGCGTGCCGAACCCTCACCTATTGGGGCATGAGTGCCCATATCATCCCCGGCAGATCCGGGCATTGTAGAGGGCGGGTTTGACCCCGCCCCAACCACTTAGAAGTTGTCTTCAAACTTCTTCGCGAGATCTTCGATGTTATCGGGTGGCCAATCCACGATGTCCATCCCGAGGTGCAAGCCCATGCCCGAAAGCACTTCTTTGATCTCGTTGAGGGATTTCCGACCAAAGTTTGGAGTGCGGAGCATCTCGGCTTCGGTTTTTTGGATCAGGTCGCCAATATAAACGATGTTGTCGTTCTTCAGGCAATTTGCCGAACGGACCGACAGTTCCAGTTCGTCCACTTTCTTCAGGAGAAGCGGGTTGAACTCGAGATCGTCTTCGTCGTCCTGCGCACGTGCAGCTTCTGGCTCGTCGAAGTTAACGAAGATGCCCAGTTGGTCCTGCAGGATGCGTGCGGCATAGGCCACAGCGTCGTCCGGCGTGATGGAACCGTCTGTTTCCAGCTTCAGCGTCAGCTTGTCATAGTCCAGCACTTGGCCCTCACGGGTTGGCTGCACGTCGTAAGAAACTTTCTTAACAGGCGAGTAGATCGCGTCGATCGGGATCAGGCCGATTGGCGCATCTTCTGGCTTGTTCTTGTCAGCAGAGACATAGCCCTTGCCGGTGTTCACAGTCAGTTCCATGAACAGATCAGCGCCGTCATCAAGGTGACAGATTACGTGATCGCGGTTGAGAACTTCGATACCGGTTGTCTCGGAAATGTCGCCAGCGGTCACGATCTGTGGGCCTTTGGCAGAGATCGAAACGCGCTTGGGGCCTTCGACGTCCATACGGATCGACACACCCTTGAGGTTCAGGATAACGTCAGTGACGTCTTCGCGAACACCTGGCACCGAGGAAAACTCGTGCAGAACGTTATCAATCTGTACGCTCGTGATTGCTGCGCCTTGCAGCGAGGACATGAGAACACGACGCAGCGCGTTGCCCATTGTCAGGCCAAAACCGCGCTCAAGCGGTTCAGCCACAACTGTGGCTTGGCGTGCGGGATCATTGCCCGGCTTGATGTCCAATTGTTGTGGACGAATTAGCTCTTGCCAATTTTTGTGGATCATCTGGATGTCGCCTCCATGCTCGTCACGATCGGGGACCCGTCGGCCATGACACTCGAGGTTAATAATGACAATCCCGGCCCAGCGGAGGGTCCGCGCAGGCCGGGGGCAGTTCGAAATATCTTAAACGCGGCGGCGCTTAGGAGGACGGCAGCCGTTGTGCGCCATTGGCGTCACGTCGCGGATCGAAGTGATCTGCAGGCCAACAGCCGCGAGGGCGCGCAACGCGCTTTCACGACCCGAACCCGGACCCTGAACTTCAACCTCAAGTGTTTTGAGGCCGTGTTCCTGAGCCTTTTTAGCCGCATCTTCCGCAGCCATCTGAGCCGCGTAAGGTGTGGATTTCCGCGACCCTTTGAAGCCCATCGTACCGGCGGACGACCACGAGATGGCGTTGCCTTGTACGTCAGAGATCAGGATCTTGGTGTTGTTGAAGGAAGAGTTTACGTGGGCAACGCCCGCTGCAATGTTCTTCCGCTCTTTGCGCTTAGCGCTGCGCTTTGTATCACGTGCCATGTCTCAGAGCCTCCCTTACTTCTTCTTGCCTGCGATGGCCTTTGCGGGGCCTTTGCGGGTACGAGCGTTGGTGTGTGTACGCTGACCGCGCACGGGGAGGTTACGGCGATGGCGCAGACCGCGGTAGCAGCCAAGATCCATCAGACGTTTGATGTTCATTTGCGTGTCGCGGCGCAGATCGCCTTCGACAGTGTAGGTGGCGTCGATGTGCTCACGGATCGCAAGAACCTCAGCATCGGATAGCTCATTCACGCGGCGTGTTGGATCGATGCCAACAGCTTCACAAATAGCGGCTGCGGAGGTGTGGCCAATGCCAGTGACATACGTCAGGGCGATTGGAACGCGCTTCCCTGTGGGGATGTTAACGCCAGAAATACGGGCCAAAATGGTCTTCCTTTTTGGTTGCGGATCCGTTGTGCCAGACCCTTTTTTCACAACAACAGGCCCGAGCGATAAATGCAGCGGGCCTGCGGGGAGGTACTCATACGCCGAATCAAGACGCGGCGCAGTTCCCAAACGGGACGTTGCCAACTAGGATCAATCCATGGGTGCGTCAAGGCCAGAAACGCAACAACGTCGCATATCCGGCACTTAGGCGTAGAAAGAGGTGCTTAGCGGTCCAGAACCGCGCCGATCTGCGCAGCGACTGCGTCAATCTCAGCCAAGCCATCGACAGCAAAATGATCACCCAAGGCATAGTAATAGCCGATCAGTGGGGAGGTCTTTTTGTAGTATTCCATCAGACGGGTCTTGAGGCTTTCTTCATTGTCATCCGCACGACGCTTGAACTCGGTGCTGCCGCAATTCGAGCACATGCCGTCATCGGGGATAGGCTTGGTGATGTCATTGTAGACCTCACCACATCCACCACAGGTCGAGCGTGCTGTGATCCGTTGGACCAAAGCATCATCGTCAACACGCATTTCAATAACCGCGTCTAGGTGCGTGGCGTGCTTCATCATCAAATCACGCAGGGCGTCCGCCTGCGTCAGCGTCCGAGGGAAGCCATCAAAGATGAAACCGCCTCCGTGATCACCCCGAAGCTTTTCATCGATCAGGCCGATCACGATTTCATCGGTTACCAGTTGCCCAGCGTCCATGATCGCGGCGACCTTTTGGCCCATCTCGGTACCGGACGACCGTGCATCGCGCAGCATGTCGCCAGTGGAAAGCTGGATCATGCCCCGCTCTTCGACAAGGCGACGCGCTTGCGTGCCTTTACCTGCGCCCGGAGGCCCTAGAAGGATAATATTCATCTACGTGCTGGTCCCTTTTTGCCACCACGTTTCTTTCCGCGCAGTTGGCTCTTCTCAATCAGCCCCTCATATTGATGGGCGAGAAGATGAGACTGGATTTGCTGCACAGTGTCCATACCCACGGACACAATAATCAGGAT
>NZ_CEZFMW010000174.1:0-4480 GCF_982993085.1 Thalassobacter sp.
CGACATAGGCGCGCCCCCCAGTTTGGACCCTCGCGCGAACGTATCGGCTTGGTCAGAAAGGCGCAATTGGCACCGGCAACAGACCCGGCTAAGACTGGACAAAAGTGGAGGAAAAAATGGCTAGCAAAACAAAAGTCACCCGCGAAGAGGCGCTTGCCTATCACCTTGAGCCGACGCCAGGCAAACTGGAGATTAATGCATCAACTCCAATGGCGACGCAGCGCGACCTAAGCTTGGCATATTCGCCGGGCGTTGCTGTCCCTTGTGAGGAAATTGCCGCCAATCCAAGCCTTGCCTACGATTACACGACCAAGGGCAACATGGTTGCTGTGATCTCCAATGGTACAGCGGTTTTGGGTCTGGGCAATCTTGGAGCATTGGCATCGAAGCCAGTGATGGAAGGCAAGTCCGTGCTTTTCAAACGTTTTGCGGACGTGAACTCCATCGATATCGAACTCGATACCGAAGACGTGGATGACTTTGTTAACGCAGTCCGCCTAATGGGGCCGTCTTTTGGCGGTATTAACCTTGAGGATATTAAGGCGCCTGAATGTTTCATGATTGAACAGCGCCTGAAGGAAGAAATGGATATTCCTGTCTTCCACGATGACCAACATGGCACTGCTGTGATTTGTGCAGCTGGCTTGATCAACGCGCTTCGCATCTCGGGCAAGAAAATCGAAGATGTTAAGATCGTTCTTAATGGCGCGGGCGCGGCGGGAATTGCGTGTATTGAATTGCTCAAGGCGATGGGTGCACAGCATAATAATTGCCTCGTGTGCGATACCAAAGGTGTGATCTATCAGGGTCGTACTGAGGGTATGAACCAGTGGAAATCGGCACACGCTGCTGCCACCGATGCGCGATCCCTTGAGGATGCGATGGACGGCGCGGATGTTTTCCTTGGTGTGTCAGCCAAAGGCGCGGTGACCCCAGAAATGGTGGCGTCGATGGCCGACAATCCGGTGATTTTTGCAATGGCGAACCCGGACCCAGAGATCACTCCGGAGGAAGCGCACGAGGTGCGGATGGACGCAATCGTTGCGACAGGACGCAGCGATTATCCCAACCAAGTCAATAACGTACTTGGCTTTCCGTATCTGTTCCGCGGTGCGTTGGATATTCATGCGCGCGCGATAAATGACGACATGAAGATCGCTTGTGCGCGTGCCTTGGCCGATTTGGCGCGTGAGGACGTGCCCGATGAGGTGGCTATGGCCTATGGGCGTAAGCTGTCGTTTGGGCGCGATTATATCATTCCCACGCCGTTCGATCCGCGCTTGATCCATGTTATTCCACCGGCTGTTGCGAAGGCTGGCATGGATACAGGCGTGGCGCGACGCCCTATTGTTGACCTCGACGGATATACGGAATCTCTGCGTCAGCGGATGGATCCAACCGCCAGCATTCTGCAAGGGATCAACGCCCGCGCCCGTGCCGCGCAAGCTACTATGATCTTTGCAGAGGGTGATGATGTCCGTGTTCTTCGAGCGGCAGTTGCGTATCAACGTAACGGTTTTGGGAAATCGCGGGTTGTTGGGCGCGAAGACGATGTGCGCGCCAAATTGACCGAGGTCGGCTTGGGCGATGCAGCCCGAGAGCTAGAGATCGTTAATGCGCGCAATACCGAGCACCTTAATACTTACAAAGAATTCCTCTACGCGCGCTTGCAGCGGAAAGGGTACGACAGGCAGGATGTGCACCGGCTTGTGACCCGGGATCGTCACGTTTTTGCGGCACTGATGTTGGCGCATGATCACGGTGATGGCCTCGTGACGGGCGCAACGCGGAAATCGGCGCATGTGATGCGGTTGATTCAGCATGTGTTCGACGTTGAGAACAACAAAAATGCTGTTGGTATTACCGCGCTGTTGCACCGCGGTCGCATCGTTATGATGGGTGATACCTTGGTAAACGAGTGGCCTGATGCTGAAGATTTGGCCACAATCGCGACAGCAGGTGCCCGTGTTGCGCGTGGCTTTGGTCTTGATCCGCGGGTGGCGTTTGCCAGCTTCTCGACCTTTGGATACCCTGTGTCTGAACGTGCGGCCAAGATGGGTGATGCTTGCAAAGTTCTGGATGAGCGGCAGGTGGACTTTGAATACGAAGGCGAAATGACTGTCGATGTTGCACTAAACCCTGACATCATGGCGCAGTACCCGTTCCAAAGGTTAACGGGCCCGGCAAACGTCTTGGTAGTTCCGGCGCGGCATTCAGCGTCAATTTCGGTGAAATTGATGCAAGAAATGGCGGGCGCCACTGTAATTGGCCCGATCTTGACTGGGATCGAACGGCCTATTCAGATTACTTCTGCTGTATCCAAAGTTAACGATGTGTTGAACATGGCGTTAATGGCAGCTTGCAAGGTGGGCGGATGACCGTTTGGTGCCTCGGTTCGATCAATGCGGATCACTTTTATGGGGTTCCGCATCTGGTCGTGCCCGGGGAAACCCTGATAGTGCAAAATCACTCCAAAGGATTGGGTGGTAAGGGGGCGAACCAATCGGTAGCCGCTGCCCGAGCGGGCGCTGAAGTTAATCACATCGGCGCGGTCGGCCCAGATGGTGAATGGGCAGTTGAATTATTAGCTGGATTTGGCGTGGATGTGTCGCGTGTGGCCCGTGTGCATGCCCCGACTGCCCACGCAATTATCCAAGTTGATGCAGCCGGAGAAAATGCGATCCTTGTGTATTCGGGGGCAAACATGATGATCCCAATTCCGGACTTTGCAGGTGCACAGCCGGGCGATACGCTTTTGCTTCAGAATGAAACGAACGGAACCGTAGAAGCCGCGCGCTTGGCAAAAGCTAAAGGGTTGCGTGTGGTCTATTCTGCCGCCCCGTTCGATGCCAAATCCGTGCAAGAAATCCTACCGTTCGTCGATCTGTTGCTGGTGAATGAGCTAGAAAATGCCGCGTTAGAGACAGATCTAGGTGCTATTGAAATCGATCGAGTTGTGACGCGCGGCGCAAAAGGTGCTGAGTGGATCGGGGTCGCAAATTTGCCTGCTCATCCCGTGACAGCCGTTGATACGACAGGTGCGGGCGATTGCTTTGCGGGCACGTTGGCTGCGGCATTGGATAGCGGGGCAACCAAAGAGCAGGCTTTGCGCCGCGCTATAGTTGCTTCGACTTTGCAGGTCACAAAAAAGGGCACCGCTGATGCGATGCCCTTGAAGGAAGAAGTAGATCAGGTGATCGGTCTTTAGCTCGTCATCCCATCCCAAAACTTTTTAACCATGTTGAAGAAAGTCGCGCCCTGCGGGTTGTTTTCTTCGGACATGGTTGCGAATTCTTTCAGCAATTCACGCTGACGGCTTGTAAGGTTCACTGGCGTTTCGACGGCCAACTCAATGTACATATCGCCAGCACCACCGCCACGTAGGGCGGGCATGCCTTTGGCACGTAGGCGCATTTGTTTGCCAGATTGAGAACCCTCAGGCACTTTCACGCGGGATCGACCACCATCGATGGTGGGCACCTCAACTTCGCCACCGATAGCTGCTGTCGCCATTGAAACAGGCACACGACAGAATAAGTCGGTGTTATCACGCTGGAAGATCGGGTGATCTTGAACCTCGATAAAGATATAAAGATCGCCGGCGGGACCGCCGCGTAAACCAGCTTCACCCTCACCACTTAGGCGAATGCGGGTACCGGTTTCGACGCCCGCAGGAATATTGACCGACAGTTGCCGTTCTTTTTCCTTACGGCCAGCACCACCACAGGATTTGCAGGGGTTTTTGATTATTTGGCCTGCGCCGGAACAAGTGGGGCAGGTTCGCTCCACCGTAAAAAATCCTTGCTGCGCGCGGACTTTTCCCATGCCGGAGCATGTTGGACAGTTCGCAGGCTCAGATCCACCTTCGGATCCACTGCCGCTGCACGTATCACAGCTGATAGAGGTTGGAACGGTGATGCTTTGCTGCAATCCGGCGAATGCATCTTCTAGCGTGATGCGCAGATTATAGCGTAGGTCGGAGCCGCGTGTGGCGCGTTGCCGACCACCGCGACCTTGTTGGCCACCCATAAAATCGCCAAACAAGTCTTCGAATACGTCGGAAAAAGCGGAAGCGAAGTCGCCTTGGCCGCCACCGCCGCCACCGCGTGGACCACCGCCCATACCGCCATCAAATGCTGCGTGGCCAAAGCGATCGTATGCCGCCTTTTTCTCCGCGTCTTTCAGAACATCATAGGCCTCATTGGCCTCTTTGAACTGGGACTCAGCGTTTGGATTGTCAGAATTGCGGTCTGGGTGCAGTTCTTTGGCTTTGCGCCGAAATGCTTTCTTAATCTCATCAGGTTCAGCGCCCTTTGAGATACCCAAAACTTCGTAATAGTCACGTTTTGCCATATACTAGTGTCCTCTCAGAGACACGCAGGGGCTCGGCCCGACCGACGAGCCGAGCCCCAATGTGCTTAGGCTCTTAGGCCCGTTTGTCGTCGTCGAGGTCCTCGAAATCAGCGTCGAGGATTTCTTC
>NZ_CEZFMW010000175.1:0-4461 GCF_982993085.1 Thalassobacter sp.
CCACATGGACGGAGCGGAACGCAGTGCGGAGCCGTGGGATCTGTTTGGAGCCCCGTTATTCAACGATCCCAAAGCGCGCGCGCTGTCGCGGGTCGGGGTGATTGATGTTGGCTCAAACTCAGTGCGTATGGTGGTTTTCGACGGCGCTGCACGGTCACCGGCCTATTTCTATAACGAAAAAATCTTGTGTGGTCTGGGCGCGGGGCTTTCTGAAACCGGTGTTCTCAATCCCGAAGGGCGCACGCGTGCGCTGGAAGCGATTCACCGCTTTGCCATTATCGCGCGCTCGATGCAGGTGTCGCCGCTGGTGGCAGTGGCCACCGCCGCGGTGCGTGAGGCCGTGGATGGTGATGCCTTTGTCACTGAGGTTGAGGCCGTGACCGGGCTGCGCATCCAATGCATCAGCGGCGAGCAAGAAGCGCGGTTTTCTGCGCAAGGTGTCTTGCTGGGCTGGCCGCAGGCGGATGGTTTGATGTGTGACATTGGCGGGTCGTCGATGGAACTGGCCGAGGTCACGCATGGCCATGTAGGGGCTTGTGTTTCGGCCCGGCTGGGGCCTCTTAAACTGGCGGGGCTGCCCGGTGGGCGCAAGGCGCGTTTGGCTGAGATTGACGCCACGCTCGGCGCCATGCGCGAAGAAATGTCGGGGGCCTACAAGACGCTGTTCCTCGTGGGTGGATCATGGCGCGCGCTTGCGCGGATCGACATGGAACGCCGCGCCTATCCGCTGCACGTTCTGCATGAATATACGATGCGGCCCCAAGATGTCCGCGCGACGGTGCAATACATCGGCCTGCAGGACCTAGAAGGCCTGCGCCAACGTACGGGGACGTCGTCGGCACGTATGGCGCTGGTGCCCATAGCGGGCGAAGTTATTTTGCGGCTTTTGCATCATTTCAAGCCGAGCCAAGTCGCGGTGTCCAGCTACGGCATTCGCGAGGGGCTTTTGTATGAGCAGATGCCCCAATCCCTGCGCGAGCGTGATCCTTTGATTGAAGCGTGTCGCTTCACAGAGGCCAAAGATGCCCGCCAACCGGGTTTTGGGCGCACGCTGTACCATTTTATTCTGCCGCTATTTCCAAAGGTGACGGCTGCACGCAAACGCCTGATCAAAGCTGCGTGTTTGCTGCATGATGTCGGTTGGCGCGCGCATCCCGACTATCGTGCGGATGTTGGTTTTGACAGGGCCGCGCGGTCCAACTTTGGCGGGTTATCCCATGCGGAGCGCGTGTTCCTTGGCCTCGCGCTATTGCACCGTTATCGCAACAAACGGGCCTATGAAAAATACGACAGCCTTGCGCATTTGCTCACCCCGGAGGAGGCTGAACAGGCGGAGGTTTTGGGGAAGGCGATGCGCTTTGGGGCGATGTTCTCGGCGCTTGATCCGACCCTGATGGCCACGCTCGAATGGGCCCCGAAAAAGCGGCAAATCACGCTTGGCCTTCCTGCAGGTGAGGGGGAGGTGCTGTTCGGAGAGGTCGCGCAGGCGCGCTTTGCCTCGCTTGAAAGCAGCCTTGGTGCGACATCCAAGGTGCGTGTCGCACGCAGCTAAGCGGCTTGCCCCCGAGCGTTGGCTTGGCTAAGGCAAGAGGGCACTTTTCCGGAGACTTTCTATGCGCCTGAGCCGCTATTTCCTGCCCGTCCTCAAAGAAACGCCGTCCGAGGCGCAGATTGTCAGCCACCGCTACATGTTGCGCGCAGGCATGATCAAGCAGGCGCAGGCCGGTATCTATTCCTGGTTGCCGCTGGGCTTCAAAGTACTCAAACGGATTGAGCAGATCGTTCACGAAGAGCAGGAACGTGCAGGCCATATCCCCCTGTTGATGCCGACGCTGCAATCGGCGGACCTGTGGCGCGAAAGCGGCCGGTACGACGACTACGGCGAAGAGATGCTGCGCATCACTGACCGCCACGGTCGCGATATGCTGTACGGGCCCACGAACGAAGAGTTGATCACCGACATCTTCCGCAGCCATGTGTCCAGCTACAAGGACCTGCCGCTGACTTTGTATCACATCCAATGGAAATTCCGCGATGAGGTTCGTCCTCGGTTCGGTGTGATGCGCGGGCGTGAGTTCTTGATGAAAGACGGCTATAATTTTGATCTGACCAAAGAGGCCGCGCTGCACGCTTACAACCGCCACCTCGTCAGCTATCTGCGCACATATGAGCGGATGGGCCTGCAGGCTATTCCGATGCGTGCGGACAGTGGCCCGATTGGCGGCGATGACACGCATGAATTCCTCGTGCTGGCCGACACGGGCGAAAGCGAAGTGTTCTACGATTCAGCCGTGACGGACCTGACGTTCGGCGATCGCGCGATTGACTACGACAGTGTCGATGAATGCGCGGGTATCATGCGTGAATTCACCGAAAAATACGCTCGTACCGACGAAACCCATGATGAGGCAAAGTTCAACGAAATCCCCGAGGAGCGCCGCCGCGTCGCGCGCGGTATCGAAGTGGGGCAGATTTTCTACTTTGGGACCAAGTATTCCGAGGCCATGGGCGCCACAGTCCAAGGTCCTGATGGAAAGCCCACGCCAGTGCACATGGGCTCCCACGGGATTGGTGTGAGCCGGCTTTTGGGCGCGATCATTGAGGCAAGCCACGACGACAAAGGCATCATCTGGCCCGAGGGTGTGACGCCATTCCACGTTGGGATTGTGAATCTTAAGCAGGGTGACGCAGAGGCCGATGGCGCGTGTGAAGGGCTTGAGACCGCATTGATCAACGCAGGCCTCGACCCTCTTTATGATGACCGGAACGAGCGGGCCGGGGGCAAGTTCGCGACGATGGACCTGATCGGTTTGCCGTGGCGGATCACCGTGGGGCCACGGGGTCTAAAGAACGGTGTGGTTGAGCTGACCTCTCGCCGGACTGGCGAAAGCGAAGAGATGGCGCCCGAAGCTGCCGTGGCCAAGTTGGTTGAGATTTACGCAAAGCACCTCTGAAGTACTGCGCCTTCAGGTGATCAAAATAAAGAACCCGCCTCAGCTGATGCTTTGGCGGGTTTTTGATGGCCCAATAATGTGGTTCGGAGCGGCTCGCTACTCCGCCATTGCCTCTGCACGCTCAATCGCGGGCTTGATGGTGTCTTCCATAGTGCTGCGTGTGATGGGGCCGGCCCAACGCAGGACAACCGTGCCGTCGCCCGCAATCACGTAGGTTTCTGGCACGCCGTATAGGCCCCAGTTGATCCCCATCCGACCAGTGGCGTCGGCCACGTGGGCGGCGAATGGGTCACCAAGCTCTGCAAGGAAGTCGAGGCCATCTACGGCCTCGTCCTTGTAGTTGATCCCGTAGACGGGCAGTTGCGCGGCAAGCTCTTTGATCATCGGGTGTTCGGCCCGGCATGGCACGCACCAAGAGGCCCAAAAGTTGACCAATGTCACGTCCCCTGCACGGAGCGTGGCGTCATCAAATGACGCAAGCCCGGGCAGTTCTACGCCAGCAACGGCAGGCGCCTGACGGCCTTCGATGGTCGAGGGCAGGGCGTCGGGGTTGTCGCGAAATAGGCCTGGGCCAAAGAAGGCTCCGATCAGGGCTGCGAACAGCCCCACTGGAATCATCGCGACCCAATTGACCGATTTCCGCTTGTTCGGGGTGGGGGTCTCACTCACCTTTGCGCGCCTTTTCTTCCTGCTGAAGCCGTTGTTTGATTTTACGGCCTTTCCACAGGGATTGCCCAATCAAAAGCGCGAGAAGACCAAGGCTGACGCCATAGGCGAGGCCAACCTCTGTCGCGTATTTTCCAAGGTCCGGAAGGATGTGCGCGGTGATCATGCGGCCATGCTCCGTGCGTCAAGGGCGTGCAGGCGGCGGCGGCGGATTTCCATACGCGTGCGGTAGAGGACGAGCGTCACAAACAGGCACACAAAGCCCGCCATGGATATGACTGCTGGATACCAGAACACGTTTGATATGTTCTGTTCCTTGTCCATTGAGAACGTCGCACCTTGGTGCAGGCCTTGGTTCCAGAACAGGACCGCGTAGCGTGACAAGAGGGCAAAGACCGAACCGACGAGGCAGAGCACCGAGGTTAAATCAGCGGCTGCATCGGGGTTTTCGATCGCTTCCCACAGAGCCATGTAGCCAATGTAAAAAAGGAAAAGGATCAAGAATGACGTCAGGCGCGGGTCCCATTCCCAGTAGGTACCCCACATGGGTTTGCCCCAAATCGCCCCAGTAAACAGCGCGATCAACGTCATCACCATTCCGATGGGGGCTGCGGCGCGGGCCGCAAGCGCGCTGACGTGGTGGCGGCGGATAATCCAGATGAGCGAGCAGACCAGCATCATCAGCCACGCGTTGATCGCCATCAGGGCTGCGGGCACGTGCAGATAGATGATCTTGACCGTTGATCCTTGGCGGAAGTCGTCAGGGGTGAAAAAGAAACCCCAAATGAGCCCCGTTACGATCAGCAAAGCTGACATCACAACGAGCGGCGGCAAGAGCCAC
>NZ_CEZFMW010000176.1:0-4434 GCF_982993085.1 Thalassobacter sp.
AGCGTGTAGTGGCCTATGGCGGCGGTGACGCACAGGATGCACATCCAAACCCAGTCCGAGGAGCTCATCGGTTCCCAGAACCAGATGCCAATAGCGGTGGTGAAGACGGCCCCCACCGTGCCGGTCCAAAAGAAGGAGGTCGCCGCACTGTCCTTGCGGGCGGCCAACCGGGTCAGCAGGTTATACAGCGCGAACATCAGAGCTGCGAGCAGTGGGATCAGCGCGAGCGGTGAGAACACCTTGACCCCCGGTTGCAGAATGATGACCACGCCCACAAAGCCGATTCCGATTGCGGCCCAGCGGCGCCAACCGACAGCCTCGCCCAAGACAGGACCAGAAAGGGCGGCAACCAAAAGCGGATAGGCTGTGAAAATCACGTGGCTTTCCACAAGGCCCAGAAGGGTGAACGCGGTGACCATTACGCAAATCTCAGCCGCGATCAGAAAGCCCCGCACGGTTTGTAGCACCGGCTGTTGGGTTGCTGCGGCGGCGCGGATGCTGCCCGCCTGACGCTTGGCGATGGCGATCACAAAGGCCGCAAAGAACCAGTAGCGGATCATCACCACCATCAGCACATTGTATTCGCCCGCAAGGTGCCGAGAAATCCCGTCTTGGGCGGCAAAGATGATGGTCGTGATGACCATCAGTCCAATGCCCTTTTGGGTGTCGGTCATTGTTTTGTTCCGTGGGTCATGTGGCGTTTGCGGCCAAAGCCTTCGGTGCGGGTGATGTCAAAGCCCGCGTCCTCAAGGGATTGGCGGACGTGGCCGGCGGCGGTGTAGGTCGCACAGGTGCCTTGTGGCGCTGTGTGCGCACCGACTTGGGCCATCAAATCAGGTTCCCACAGTTCGGGATTCTTGGCAGGCGAAAACCCATCCAAAAACCATGCGTCAGCCGCACCAGACCACAGGGGCAGCATTGTGCGCGCATCGCCCTTCCACAGCGTCAGGGTAATGGGGCCGAAATTGGCGCGGCTTAGGGGCCACGCTTTGACCAATTGCTCGGCCAAGGGGGCCAGTTCTGGAAAAGCCAAAAGCGCTTGGGCCATGTCGCGGGTGTCCAGCGGAAAGGCCTCAAAGCTGGTGAAATGGATTTGACCACCGTGGGTTTTGAAGGTGTCCGAGTTGATCCATGCCTGCCACAGCGTCAGAAACGACAGCCCAGTGCCAAAGCCCAGTTCGGCCACTTGGAACCCGTCGCGCAACCGCGCAGGCAGGCCGTTGCCGTCCAAGAACACGTGCCGTGTTTCTGCCAGCCCCCCTTCGAGCGAAAAATAAGGGTCATCAAAGCGATCGGACACAGGGGTTCCGTTGTCGCGCCAGCTGAGGGGGTTTTCGTTGGTCATATCGTCCTGTAGGCCCATCTGAACAATGCGGCAAGAGGTGTGGCGATGGTCGATGTAACGGTACGTGGCGCAGGGATTTTTGGGCTGTCGGTGGCATGGGCCTGTGCGCGGCGCGGTGCGCGGGTGCAGGTGGTTGATCCCCACGGGGTCGGGGCAGGATCTTCGGGTGGCATTGTCGGGGCGTTGGCGCCGCATACGCCGGAAAACTGGAACCCGAAAAAGGCGTTTCAATTCGACAGTCTGATGATGGCGCAGGATTGGTGGGCCGAGGTCGCACAGGTCAGTGGCTTGCCGACAGGCTATGCGCGTGGGGGCCGTGTGCAGCCCGTTTTGGACGCCCATGGGTTAGAATTAGCGCATGCGCGGGCCGAAGGGGCCAAGACGCTGTGGCAGGGCAAGGCGGTATGGTCCGTGGAGGAAGCCTCGGGTGAGTGGTGCCCGCAGTCGCCTACAGGCATGGTCATCCGCGATACCCTTTCTGGGCGGTTGCATCCGCGCATGGCGTCGCGGGCGTTGGCGGGATGTTTTCCCCCGGTCGTGGCTGATGCGCCGGACCAAGGCGCAGTCGTTTGGGCCACGGGCTGGCGTGGGTTGTTGGACCTGTCGGAGCGGTTTGGTCGAATGATGGGCGCGGGTGTCAAAGGGCAATCCGCGCTGTTGCGATATGACGCCCGCGACGCGCCGCAACTGTTCGCGGATGCGCTGCACATTGTGCCCCATGCAGACGGTACGGTGGCGATTGGCTCAACATCTGAGCGAGAGTTCGACGCGCCCGATACCTGTGATGACCAGTTGGATGATGTAATTGCGCGCGCGTTGTCCGCGTTTCCGGTGCTGGAGGGGGCCGAAGTGATTGAGCGCTGGGCAGGTGTGCGCCCCCGTGCCCGTAGCCGCGCCCCGATGCTGGGCGCTTGGCCCAACAGGCCCGGGCACTTTATCGCCAACGGTGGGTTCAAGATCGGTTTTGGCATGGCCCCCAAAGTGGCAGAGGTCATGGCCGATCTGGTGCTAGAGGGGCGTGATACGATCCCGCAAGGATTTCGGGTTGAGGATAATTTACCCTCCTAACCGGCGGCGGCCCTGAGCGTATCCATCAACCGTTTCAGCCCATCCAGTCCGCGCCCTTCCTTGAGCCGTCCGTCTTCGGTGAACTCATTGAAGTTGCTGCCGATCAAGACCTCTGGCCCCGGAAGCACATGCGCCTGAAACGGCGTCAGGCACAGGCGCGTGGCGTACTGCGCCCGCTCGCCGCCGGAACGACCCGCTGTCGCCGACAGGATCGCGACGGGTTTTCCGGCCCATGGTGCGTCCTTTGTCCGGCTGACCCAGTCGAGCGCGTTTTTAAGCACGCCAGAGAGTGATTTATTATATTCCGGGGTTACGACCAGCACCGCGCTGGCGGCTTTGATCTGGTCGGCAAGGGTCTGGACGTCTGCGGGTATGCCCTCGGCCTCTTCTAGGTCACCGTCGTATAGGGGCAGGCGCAAGTTGCCTTCAACGAAGGGGCCGCCGTATTGCAAGGCGGCTTCGCGCATAAGTTTCAGGTTAAAGCTGTCGCGGCGCAGTGATCCGCAAAGTCCCAGAAGATGTGACATGGTGTTTTCCTTACCCGTTGGCTGTGTCACAGATAAGCCGAATGAAGGGGAGACAAGTCCAATGCGGCACGGTGGGAAGATCCTAAGCGATCAATTAGCAATACAGGGTGTGACGCGCGTGTTTTCTGTGCCGGGTGAGAGTTTCTTAGCCGCTTTGGATGGGTTGTATGACAGTGGCATTGCCAACGTCGTGTGCCGCCAAGAGGGGGGCGCCGCCATGATGGCCGAGGCCCACGGCAAGCTGACGGGCCAACCCGGCGTGCTATTTGTTACGCGTGGACCGGGTGCCACGAACGCCAGCGCGGGGCTGCATGTCGCGATGCAGGACAGCACGCCGATGGTGGTATTTGTGGGTCAGATTGCCCGTGATCACCGTGACCGGGAGGCTTTTCAGGAGGTTGATTACCGGGGGCTCTTTGGGGGCTTGGTGAAATGGGTGGCTGAGGTCGATCAGGTGGAGCGCCTACCCGAATATATCGGGCGGGCGTTTTCCGTGGCGCAAGCGGGGCGGCCGGGGCCGGTGGTTTTGGCCTTGCCGGAGGACATGTTGTCCAGCGCGGCTGAGGTTGCTGACCGCGCGCCTGTTGTGGTGCCCCGGGCCGCGACGCCCGACGTCACCCCAATCCTTGAGGCCTTGCGAGGGGCATCACGCCCTTTGATTATCGCGGGTGGGCCGGGTTGGAGCGCGCAGGCCGCGCAGGATCTAGAGGCCTTTGCGCAGGCGGCACAAATCCCCGTGACAGTGGCATTCCGGCGGCAGGATTACATGGATAATCGCGCGCCGACCTATGCCGGTGACCTGAACGTCGGACCAAACCCGGCTTTGATGGCGCGGCTGCGCGCGGCGGATATGCTTTTGGTGCTGGGCTGCCGGCTAGGCGATATCGCGACGCAGGGCTACACCGCGTTGAACCCTGCGGACCCCGGCAAAAAGATTGTGCATGTGCATCCCGACCCCGTCCAGATCAACACGACCTATCCGGCTGATGTGCCGGTGGTCGCGGACGCCGCAGCGGTGATAGCCGCCCTGGCCCCGCGCGGCGGCGAATTGCCCGGCTGGCCCGCTGAGGTTGCTGCTGCGCGCGCGTCCTATGAGGCGTGGATCACGCCCAAGCCGACCCCCGGTGCGGTTCGCCTAGAAGAGGTCATCGCGCACCTTGATGCGGTTCTGCCAGATGATGCGATCCTGACCAACGGGGCCGGGAATTATGCCGCGTTCCTGCACCGGTATTATCGCTGGCGGCAGTATGGGACGCAGTTGGCGCCCACCTCGGGGTCGATGGGCTATGGCTTTCCGGCGGCGGTGTCGGCGGCTTTGAACGCGCCGGATCGCACGGTGGTCTGCCTTGCGGGGGATGGGTGTTTTCAGATGACCCTCAATGAGATGTCGACAGCCGTGCAACACGGCGCCGCCCCCATCGTAATCGTGGCGAACAACGGCCGCTACGGGACGATCCGCATGCATCAGGAGAAAACATATCCCGGGCGTGTGTC
>NZ_CEZFMW010000177.1:0-4426 GCF_982993085.1 Thalassobacter sp.
TTGTGGTGGCCGCAGCGAGGGCGATTTCGCCCGGCCACGTTTTGGAGAATTCTTCTGCAGTGCGCCACGCGCGCAGGCCCGTGGCACAGGCCAACACAAGGCGGCGCGGGTCGGGGGCATCGGGTAATGTGCGGCGCGCGTTCGGGTGGATCGGGGTTGGCGCCTCAGCCTCGGGGCGCAGTTCGACGATCAGGTCGTCGGGGCCGGGGGTGACAAATGCAAAGGCGCGGTCGGGTTCCGGCGCGCTGTGAAAGTCCATCCGCGCATGGTGCCATCCGGTTGTGTTGACCTGCACCAATGTGCCCAACGGTGAGGGCACCGCACCCAGCAGAACCTGTAGTGCCATCTGTGCCTGCATCGCGCCGATTTGTGCCACCACGGGGCCCAAAACGCCCGCCGTCGCACATGACGCGCCGCTATCGGGCGCATCCGGAAACACGGCGCGCAGGCTAGGCGCGCCGCCGCAAAAGCCACCGACGTAGCCACCATGACCCAACACGGAGGCTGAAATCAGTGGCGTCCCGGCCGCAAGGCATAGGTCCGACGCAAGGTAGCTTGCTGCGTAGCTGTCAGCACAGTCCAGCACAATGTCATGGGCCGCGATCAATGCGGGGGCCATATCGGGGGCAAAGGCCTTTTGTAGGGCCGTGACCTCGATGTCGCTGTTCAAGGCCTGCATGCGCGCGTTAGCAATCGTGGCCTTGGGGGCGCCCACGTCAGCCTCAGCAAACAAGGTCTGGCGGTGCAAGTTGCTGAGCGCAACTGTGTCGGGGTCCAGCACCGTGATCCGCCCAACGCCTGCGCCCGCCAGCAGTGGCAAAACCGGTGCGGCCAGCCCGCCCGCGCCCACCACCAACACCGACGCCGCAGTCAGCCGCTGTTGACCAGTGGCACCCATGGCGGGCAGTTGTATTTGGCGGGCGTAACGGGTCATTTCGCGGCCTCAAGCCACGCGCGGACCCGGGCCTCCGGGTTGGGGTTCAGGGTGATGTCTGTCACCGCAGAGACAACATCGGCCCCGGCGGCAAAGGCCCCCGGCGCGCGCTCAACGCTCATGCCGCCAATGGCGACCAAGGGCACGTCGCCCATCTCTGACTTCCAGCGGGTCAATCGCTCTGTGCCTTGGGGGTCCCATTTCATCTGCTTTAAGATCGTTGGGTAAACTGGCCCCAATGCAAGATAATCTGGCTTGTAGTCCAAGGCGCGCCGCCGCTCTGGCCCGTCATGGGTGCTAAGGCCAAGGCGCAGGCCTGCGGCGCGGATCGCGCCCAGATCAGCAGTATCAAGATCCTCTTGGCCAAGGTGCAGCCACGCGCAACCTTCCTCAATCGCGAGCTGCCAGTAGTCGTTCACCACCAACTGGCAGTCATAGGCGGCGCAGGTGGCTTTGGCGCGGCGGATTTCGGCGCGGACCTCATCCGTAGTGCGGTCCTTGACCCGCAGTTGCACCAGTTTGATGCCCAATGGCACCAACCGTTCAATCCAATCGGCACTGTCAAAGATGGGATAAAATCGCGGCAGGCTCATGACAGGAACGCCTTTCCGATAACGGGGGTAGAGGGGGCGGCCATGTCGCGGGGCTCCATTGGGTCAGCCTCAGCCGCAAGGGTGCCGGCCGACACGGCCTGCGCAAAGGCCATCGCCATCGCAGCCGGATCGCCGGCCTTGGCGACTGCCGTGTTCAGCAGAACCGCGTCAAAGCCCATTTCCATCGCGGCCGCAGCCTGTGATGGCAGGCCAAGGCCCGCGTCAATCACCAACGGCACGTCCGGGAAATGCGCCCGCATCGCGCGCAGGCCAAAGACGTTGTTCAATCCCTTGCCGGAGCCGATGGGCGCGCCCCATGGCATCAAAACTTCGCAACCCGCGTGCAGCAGCCTGTCGGCCACCACGAGGTCTTCGGTGGTGTAGGGGAACACTTGGAACCCGTCTTCGGTTAGGATGCGCGCGGCCTCAACAAGGCCAAAAACGTCCGGTTGCAGAGTGTCCTCTTCGCCAATGACCTCTAGCTTGATCCATTTGGTATCAAACACTTCACGCGCCATGTGGGCGGTGGTGACGGCTTCTTTGACGGTGTGACATCCGGCCGTGTTGGGCAGGACATGCACGCCCAACCCTTGGATCATCTGCCAAAAGTCTTGGCCTGCGCGGTCCTGCCCGCTTTCGCGGCGCAAGGACACGGTGGCCACCGACGCGCCCGAGCGTTTGAATGCATCTGCCAGAATGGCGGGAGACGGATATTGCGCCGTGCCCAGCATGAACCCATTGGAAAGGTGGGTGCCGTAAAATGCGCGCATGTTATCCTCCCTGCATTGGGGCTACGATTTCAACGGCGTCGCCGTCACGCAGATCAGTTGTGGCGCGCAGCCCTGCGGGCACAAAGCTGCCGTTGACTGCTGTGGCCACTTTGGCAGTGCCCAAACCCTCGGCGACCAGCACATCGGTCAACGTGCGTGCGTCGATCTCGCGGGGGGTGCCGTTAAGCAATAGCTTCATCCATCATCTCCGGAGTGGCGTTTTCAAAAATTACGTCGGCTACCATTTCGCCCAAGGCAGGCGCCAGCAGGTAGCCGTGGCGAAACAGCCCATTGGCGCGGATCAACTGGCCGTTGGGGCCATCGCGCCGGATGCGGGGCAGATTGTCGGGATAGGCGGGGCGCAGGTCCACGCCGACCTCGACCACCTCGGCCTCGCCAAAGGCGGGGTTCAGGGCATAGGCCGCGCTAAGAAGTTCCAACAGGGACCGGGCGGTCACATGATCACTGGCGGAACTTTCGATCATGGTCGCGCCCAACATAAAGATCCCGTCGCCGCGCGGCACAACATACAGCGGAATACGCGGGTGCAGCAGGCGCACCGGGCGGGTCAGGTCCACGTCCGGGCAGTGCAAGACCAACATCTCACCCTTAACGCCGCGCAGGTCTGAAACCGCGTCGCGTGCAGCGTAGCCCCGGCAATCCACCACAAGGCCGTTCGATGCATTTGGGTCCACCTCGGCCACCTCAAAATGGGCACCGTCGCGGGTGACGCTTTCGAAAAGGGCCGCAAGGGCTGCGCGCGGGCTTAGGTGAGCCTCGGTGTCAAAAAACAAGCCCCGGCTAAAACGCGTGCCCAGATCGGGTTCTAATGCCGTGACCTCGGGGCCGGTTATCTCACGGAAATGATCTGTGCGCCGGGCAAATCGCTTGAGGTCGCCATGGTCTCGGGCCGCACTCACGACCAAGGAGCCGTGGCGCTGCACCAAAGCGGTGTGTTTGTCCCACCAATCCGCGGCGCGTTGCCCTAGGCGAACGACTGGTTCCTCGGCGCTTTCGCCCTCACAAAATGGAGCAAGCATGCCGCCTGCCCACCACGAACAGCCATGCGCGCCGGGTGGGCCGTTGCGATCCACCAGCCGCACGTGCGCACCGCGATCCAGCAGCGCGCGTGTCACGGCAAGGCCGGCGACGCCTGCGCCAATGACGGTGACTTCGGTCATCTACCAGACCTCATGAAAGTGGTGCACTGGACCGTGGCCCGCCCCGATGCTGAGCGTGTCGGACGCCACAATCGCACGGTGCAGATACGCGTGCGCGGTTGTGACGGCGTCGGTCAAGGTCGCTCCTTTGGCCAGTTCGGCGGCGATGGTGGCAGAATATGTGCAGCCCGTACCGTGAGTGTTGCGGGTGTCGATGCGTGCAGCCTCAAGGGGGAGGGGAGCTGCATCGCTCCAGAGGAGGTCAGTGCAGGTGTCGCCGGTGCCGTGCCCTCCCTTTAGCAAAACAGCACCGGGCCCAAGATCCCGCAGGGCCTTGCATTGCGCGACCATCGTTTCATGGTCTGGGGCCTGTGTGGTGCCCAGCATTTGCGCGGCTTCGGGCAGGTTGGGGGTGACCAATGTGGCCAGTGGCATTAGGCGGCGCAACAGCGTGTCCACAGCGGCCTCTTGCAACAGGGCGTCGCCGGATTTGGCGATCATCACAGGGTCCAACACGATGGCCCCCGAAAAACCGGCGAGTCGGTCTGCCACGACATCAATGATGGCTGGCGAAAACAGCATGCCGAGCTTGATGGCCCGAACGTCGAGATCACTGAGGACTGCGTCGATTTGGGCCGCAACAACATCAGCGGGTATTTCATGCACCGCTGTCACGGAAGTGGTGTTTTGCGCGGTCACCGCCGTAATGACACTTGCGCCATAGACACCGCGCGCGGACATCGCTTTTAGGTCGGCCTGAATACCCGCGCCGCCCCCACTGTCGGAGCCTGCGATGGTCAATGCAATGGCGGTGGGCATGAACGACGCCTCCTCAGGTATTGGGGGCGTTATGGTCGGGTCAGGAGGCGGGAGTGATGGGCCTGTGTTCTGGCCAAATGTACCCGTTCCCTACGCCGGCATTGCCCGGATCAGGTTCGACGGGTCAGTGCAAGCACCTCTCAGCCCAAT
>NZ_CEZFMW010000178.1:0-4170 GCF_982993085.1 Thalassobacter sp.
GTCCTGCATGGCGGTTCCTGTCAGTCAGAGTTGAGTGAACTCCCCGGCGACGAAACGGTCGCGGAGAACGAATTTCTGGATTTTGCCAGAGCCGGTCAGAGGAAAGCTCTCGACCTGCACCCAGACATTCGGGGTTTTCTGCGGGGACATGTTTGCGCGGCAATGGGCATGCAGCGCGGACCTGTCCAGTGGCCCTGTGCCACGGATGAACGCGCCGATGACCTCACCCCATTTCGAGTCCGGCAGGCCGACAACGGCGACCTCGGCCACGCTGGCGTGTTCCAACAAGCAGTTCTCGATCTCGGCCGGGAAATGGTTCTCGCCACCACGGATGATCATCTCTTTGACGCGGCCGGTGACGGTGACATAGCCGCGCGCATCCATCCGGCCCAGATCGCCGGTATGCAGCCAACCCATTGCGTCTACGGTCTCGGACGTGGCCTTGGGATTGTCGTTGTACTCCAGCATGACACAGGGGCCGCGGGCACAGATTTCCCCGACCTCTCCTACGGCGACAACGCCATTGTCATCGACACTGCGGATTGAAACCTCGGTCTGAGCCACCGGCTGGCCAGCCGTATTGCAGATGTCGTCGATGCTGTCGTCCAGATGGTGTTGCGTGATCACCGGACAATGCTCGGTCTGGCCATAGAGCGTCGAAAATCCGGCGCCCATCAGGGTCTGCACCCGGCGCACCAATTCGGGTGCCACCATCGAGCCGCCGCAGCTGACGAGCTTCAGGGCCGAAAGGTCTCGCGAACGCGTTTCCTGCGCGTCGAGCAAGGCCACCACCATGGTCGGCACGCCAAGGATGATGTCCGCGCTGGTCGCTTCCATCTGGTCCAGAACCACATCCGGGTCAAAAAGGCTGACCAGCACCATGCGGCACCCCGCCTGAAGGCATCCAAGCGTGACCATCCCGCAGCCCGAGGTGTGAAACATCGGCATGATGTTGACCCAGGTCGTCGCCTTGATTGCGCCGCAACGGGACGCGTAGAAGCTCGCATTGTTGACCAATCCGCGATGGCTGAGAACAGCGCCCTTGGGAAAACCTGTTGTGCCGGACGTATATTGGATCATCGCAGCGTCGCCCGGGGCAACTTCGGGCAAAGCAAGCGGGCGGGTGCCCTGTGCAAAGAGCGCATCACTTTCCATATCTGTGACTTCGCGGATGGCAGCGATGTCGGTCACGACCTCAGCTCCAATCCGGCCCATCGGGTTGCCACGGAACTTCTCGACAAGGAACAGGGCAACCGCGCGTGACTGCTCCAGCACATAGGCCAGCTCGCGTGCCTGAAAGGCCGGGTTCGCCGTCACCAGAACCAGTCCGGATAGCGCACAAGCATATTCCATCAGCACCCATTCGGGACTGTTGGGCGACCATATGACCACCCGTTCGCCGGGCGCAAACCGGGTGGAGAGCGCTATCGCCAGCCGCTCGGCATCTTTCAGAAGTTCGGCGTAGGTCCAGCGGCGTCCTTCTGTACCGTCCTGCCTGACTTCGACCAAGGCCTCCGCCTCCGGTCGCGCCGCAGCCACCTCGCGCAGCAATGCGCCGATGGTGATCTCGCGTGTCTCAATGTCGGACTGGGCCGGCACATGGGAGGTGGTGACGGCCAGTTCATACATCGCGGAAATCGCCCCCACGGCCCTTGCCGCCGGCAAACCGGGCGGCGCCTTCGACACCTTTGGTGACCTCACCCTTGCTGCCTCTCCATTCCTGCCGAAGTGCGTCGCACATCGAAAGCCCGTGCTGGGCCCGCACGGACCGTCGATCCGCACGCATGCAGCTTTGGGGAAAGCGGGCGATTTCATGGGCTAGGGCTTCGGCCTTGGCGCGCGCGTCGCCTTCGGGCACGACGTATTCGCACAGTCCAATCCGCAGAGCCTCGTCTGCATTCACACGGCGGCCGGTCAGGATCAGGTCCATCGCGCGCCCTTCGCCCACCAGGCGCGGCAAGCGCACCGTGCCCCCGTCGATCAGTGGAATGCCCCAACGGCGGCAGTAGACCCCCATGAAGGCGGTTTCTTCCATCAACCGGATATCGCACCAAAGCGCCAGTTCCATGCCGCCAGCCACGGCAGGCCCGGCCACCGCAGCTATAACCGGTTTGGACAAATCCAACCGGCTGGGTCCCATGGCCGCCATTGGTGGTTCTCCCTCATCTGGAAAGTCGAACGGGTCGAGCGCCTCGGCCCCGGCAAGCGAAGCCGCATGTTTCAAATCCCACCCGGCACAAAAAGCACCGCCTTCGCCCCAAAACACGGCAACGTGGGCGGTATCGTCCGCGTCAAACACGCGGAACGCCTCGTAGAGTGCGGCCGCACTTTCGGGGTCCATGGCATTGCGGGCCTCTGGGCGGGAATGGATGACTGTCCAGACGGGGCCGTCCTTTTCAATTCGCACACTCATTGCAGAACCTCTCCATAGTTGCCTGCAATGAACTTATCACGAATGGCAAATTTCTGCACTTTGCCTGAGCCTGTCAGAGGGAAGTCCGGCACATGCACCCAGACAGATGGCGTTTTCTGTGCGGACAGATGCGCCCGGCAGTGGGTACGCAAATCGGCCACATCAAGTGGCTGGTCAGACAGGATAAATGCCGCGATCACCTCTCCCCATTTCTCGTCCGGTAAACCGACTACGGCGACTTGGGCCACATGCCTGTGGGTCACCAACACCGCTTCGATTTCAGCTGGGAAATGGTTTTCACCGCCGCGAATGATCATGTCCTTCACACGGCCGGTTACCCGCACGAACCCCTGAGCGTCCATCGTGCCCAGATCGCCGGTATGCAGCCAGCCTTCGCCATCGATGACGGCGACGGTAGCCTCTGGGTTGTCGTTATAGCCGATCATCACCGCGTAGGATCGCGCGCAAATCTCGCCCACTTCACCTATTGGGAGCACACGATTATCTTCAGGTGAACGGATCGAGACCTCGGTCTGTGGCAGCGGTTGGCCAGCCGTCTCCACGATCTGCTCAAGCGTTGCCTCGACAGGGTTCAGGCAGATCATCGGGCTGTGCTCTGTCTGCCCGAAAGCGCTGAGCAAGTGACAGCCCAAACGGACCCGCACCCGGCGGACCAGATCGGGTGGCACCGGTGCGCCACCCGTCGTGATGACCTCAAGCGAGGACATGTCGCGTTGGGTTCTGTCCAGCGATTCCAGCAGATTGAACAGCATGGTGGGAACGGCAAAACAGGTTGTGACGCCTTGTTCCTCGATCAATCGCGCAAAGACATCCGCGTCGAACCGCTTGATCAACAGCATCTTGGCTGCGGCCTGAAGACATCCCAAGGCCCCCGTCGCACAGCCCGCCGTGTGAAACAGCGGCATGAAATTGGCCCAGACCGAGTGCGGCCCCACTTGCTTGCGGGCGCAGAAGAGCCGCGCGTTGTTCACCAGGTTTTTGTGGCTGAGAACCGCGCCTTTTGGAAAACCGGTTGTCCCCGAGGTGTACTGAATCTGCGCGGCGTCATCCGGCTGGACGTCGGGCAGGATGGCGGGCCGGCCTCCGATGGTGAAAAGTGCGTCCTCATCTTCCAGATTGACGACCTCGCGCAGATGCGTGTTGCCTTTCGTCGCCTCGAGCGCAATCTCAGCCATCGGATTGCCTCGGAACCCGTTCACCATGAACAGGCCGACCGCTCCGGATTGCTCCAGCACATACCTGAGCTCGGAGGCTTGAAAGGACGGATTGGCTGTAACCAGAACCAGCCCGCCCAGCCCGCAGGCATATTCCATGAAAATCCACTGGGGAATATTGGGTGCCCAGACGACGACCCTTTCACTTGGCTGGAACCGGGTGGCGAGGGCGCGGGCCAAGCGCTCGGCCTGCGCCAGTATCTCCGCATAGGTCCATGACTGGCCACTGTCACCGCTGTCTGCGACATCCACGATTCCCACGGCATCCGGGTGGCTGGTTGCCACCTCTCGCAGCAACCCGCCAACCGTGATGTCGCGAATGTCCGCATCATTCTGCGCCGGGAAGTGCGATGTGCTGAGCGTCACGTCATACATGGTCATTCCGCCGCGATTGGGCTTGTGGGGATGTCCACCAGCTTGCCGCGCGGAATGAGCCGGTCCGCGTCATACATCGGCAGGGTGCAGAGTTCGCCGGTCTGGGTGGACCCATCAGCGCAGAGCACATCGACCTGCGTGCCCGGA
>NZ_CEZFMW010000179.1:0-4144 GCF_982993085.1 Thalassobacter sp.
CGGGCTGTTTTCCGCGTCATCAGTCTCATTGTTTGGTCCAGCCCCATCGTCCTCGGTCGGAACAGCCTGTACCCCTTGCGCCGGCGATCCCGGCCGGCGAAAATCGAGACCCAGCACGCGCTCGCGGTCGCGCTCAGCGGCAATCTCACGATCGACCTGCTCGGCGTCGTAGCCGCGCTCGGCGATGGCCTGCGTTCGGGATTTGAGCCCCGCCTCGATCTGCGCGATTTCGGCATTGGCGTCTTTCAACGGATCGACCCAGTCCCATTTCGTGGGGAGCCAGTCGGCCGCGAGCATGCGGGGACGATCGGCCTCATAGCCGGGCAAGGCCAGCGCGCCGGACAGTACCGCCAGATCCAGCCAGCGTGCATAGACCGGGCGGCAGAGTTGGTAGACCATCACGGAATGCTGCCAGGCCGAAACCCGACGGCGGAACTCGATCAGAGCCAGGCGCGAGTTAGAGAAGTTCCCCTTCACCATGTCATTGGCGAGGTAGGGGTAGGGGATGCCAAGTGCTGCCGAGATCTGCAGGAGCGTCCGATACTGGAACGGTTCATAGGTCGCGCCGCTGTCTGCCGGCTGGCCCACGGTCACATCCTCGCCGGGATCCAGCCGGACGATCTGGCCCGGGCTGATCTCGACGCCTGCGGGCATCTCCTCGTCGTCCAAGGGGGCGAGCGGGTTTTCCGGGGCGGGCGAGGTTACGAACATCGCGTACATCGCGGCGACCTTTTTCCGATCGAGCTCAGCGTCGTCATATTGATCCAAGAGGAACAGCTTCACGATGGCCGGGGCCAGTTTTGAGACGCCGCGCAGCTGGCCGCCTTCCACTGGGTCGATTACGTGGATGACCTCGCTGGCGGGCACGCGGACAATCTCGCCTGAGAGCCCTGGATCGGTGCTGTCGCCCGGATGGCGGCGCAGGAAGTGATAGGCCACACGCCGCCCGATCCGATCGAACTCGATCCCCTGACGGATGGCATTGCCATTCCGCGCTACGCCCGTTTCATGCAGCGGCAGCATCTCCGAAGGCAACATCTGCAGTTGGAGCGGCACCGTCAGCGCATCTTCGACCCGCCGGGGCCTGATCCGCAGGAACACTTCGCCCGCTAGGAACACCTCGCGCGCGGCGCGGCGCTGCAGCCCGTAGAAATCCGTCAGCCCTTCGGCGTCGGCCTCATCGGTCCAGGCGAGCCAGAGCCGCTGCAGCTCTTCTTTCCGGGCGGCATCGGCCAGCTTCGAGATCGGCTTGATCCCGTCGCCGACGGTATTCGCCGCCCAGCTTTCGACTGCATTCACTGCATAGCCATTGTTGCGGACAAGCCAGCGGGCACGGGCGGTGATGTCTGGTCCCGAGGCAGCGATCAGCGCGTTGACATGCGCGTGCGTTGCTTGGAACCCGCGCAATCGGCGATGATGCTGGCCCGCATCGAAGCCGCCGATGAATGCGCCGAGACGCTGTCGCCAGTTCATCACAGGTCCTTGATGGCAAAGGGACGCAACACGCGCCCAGCGCCACGCTCAAGTTTGGCAATGCGACGTTCGACATCACCTATGGCAGCGGCCAGTTCGGCATCCGTACCGTAATTGACGGTCTTGCCGTCATAGCTGACAGACCGCGTGCCGCTATAGCGCGCGGCCAAGAGCGCGTCGTGGCGGAGCTTCAACTCGTCGAGGTTCATTCATCATTCCATGTATTTGGGCGTGCTGATCTTCCAGCCGCGCCGCCGGGGCGATGCGATCCGCCCCGCCTGAGGTTCGGCCGGTTTCTCGGGCTCAGTACCCTGGGCTATGACAGTCGTTTCCACGCCCGCCTGCTTCTCCAACTGCCGCCACATCCGCTCGTCGAAGCGATCGGCCCCGAGGATCCACGCTGCGGCCCGCGCATAGACCCTTGTGTCGAGCGCCTCGTTCCGCTCGCGCATCTTTTGCCATTCCTGGCGGGCATAGCCGCGCTTATTGCGGATCGTCACCAATTGCTCGGCCACGAGCTGCTTTAGCCATTCGCTGTCGGCCCAGTCGGGCAGGTGGATCATTCCAGCCGGTACCGCCGCCTCTGGCTCGGATGGCCGCTCTATCCGCAGATAGCGATACGTTTCCGCCTTGAAGGTGGCCGTAGCCACCGTCCAGAGCCGCGCCCCACGCTTGAGCTTCCGCCCATTCACGGTCGCGTCGACAAAAGTTGGCCCCGACACCGGGGTCGCCCTGTTGAATCCTTCCAGGCCTTTGACCGGTGCCACCTGAGCAATGCCCTGCGCCCTTGCCCAGGCATAGACCGCAGAGGTCTCATAGCCGGTATCGATGGCCAGCTTGGCCAGTGGCATCACGGCGCCGTTTTCATGCACCCAAGTTCGGTTAAGCAGGTCCGTCAGCGCCTGCCAACAGGCGGGATCGCTAGGGCCACCCGGAATGACGATGTGATCGACAAGCCAACTTTCCAACCCACGACCCCAAGCCCAAACATCGACCTCGATGCGGTCTTTCTGCACGTCAGCACCGGCGGTCAGGAACAACCCGCCCACGGGCACCTGAGCGGCAAACACCTCACGCCGATCCGCCAGTCGCTGCCATTCAGGCGCATCGCCGCTTTCAACCCAGGTCTCGCCCAGAAGCGTGTTGCGCGCGGCGCGCAGCATCTCGTCTGAGCCTTGCGCTGCTAGCCAGTCCCGCGCGATCTGCTCCCAGCTCTTCCAGCCGATCGGCGAATAGAGCGCCGAGAGGTGGAACCCGATGGCATTGGGATCTGCACTGGTTGTCGTCGCCCGCCATTCCCCACGCGCCAACATGTCTGTCTTGTGATGCTCCGCAATTGAAGCTTCGCATCCCTCGCAGTCATAAGCTGCGGTTTCCGGCCGCCCCTTTTCCCAGCGCAGCCGTTCAAACTGCAGCCATTGCATATGCCCGCAATGTGGACAGGGCACGAAGTACCGCCGCTGATCACTGACCTCGAACTCTCGTTCAATCCGGCTTAGCCCTCGGATCGTTGGCGTCGAGACCATGAACACCTTACGCCGATGGGCAAAGGTCGTAGTCCGCGCCTCGGCCAAACTCACCGGATCACCTTCCTCGTCAGCCGAAGCTGGATAAGCATCGACCTCATCGAGAAACACATAACGCGCCGGCATCGAGCGTAGCCCTGTGGCCGAGTTAGCGCCTGTCAGCACTAAGATCCCGCCCGGAAACTCCTTGGACAGCATCGAATTGCCCGCATCTCGCGACCGTGCTGGCTGCACGCGTTCTTTCAGCGCCGGGCTATCCTCGATCAGCGGGTCGATCCGGCCGCGCGAAGTGCGCTTTGCCATCTCGACTGTGGGCAGCACCGCGAGCATCGGGCCGGGTGCATGATGGATCACAAAGCCGATCCAGTTGTTGCCGGCTTCCGTGGCCCCGACCTGGGCGGCCTTCATGAAGCTGATCCGTTGTGCCGGATTGTTTGGCGACAGCGCATCCATAATGGCGCGCAGATAGGGTGTGCGGGCCGTTCGGTATTGCCCGGGTTCAGCAGAGGCGCGCGAGGACAGCTTGCGATGCTTATCGGCCCATTCCGAAACTGTCAGGTCTGGGTCGGGCCGCATCCCCCGGCGCCAAGCGCGCAGGACTTCCTCGGCACCGTCAAAGGCGAGGTCGAGGCCTTCGGTCAGATCAGATGTTGGTCGCCCCTCGTTGTCACTCGGGCCGTTCGTCGCTCGCAAAGGTCCCCCAGACCTTTGCGTTTGGTTGTCACCAAACCGCTCCTCATCATTCAAGCGCGACCCTGAGGTCGGCCAGGGCGTCGAGTTGCTCTCGGACATGGGTTTCTAGCACCCTTTGCAGGATCGCAGTCTCGATCATCACCGCCTTGCCGGATGCTGTCTCCATCTCTGCGGACAATTGTGCGGCTATGAGGGCCGCAACACGTGTGGGCCAGGTGACCCAAAGATCCCGCTCCTGACGCGCCAGCCGAAACACCAGCGTCTCAGCGCGCGCCCGATCTACCAGCACGCCCTTTTTCTTCTGGATCGACAGCTGCCGTTCCTGCGCCTGGTAGACGGTCAGCGCCGTGCGGGCTTTGATATAGGACGTGCTGTCGCCCGAGGACGAGACCGCAGGCCCGTCATTCGCTGTACTGAGCCCGCCGCGCGAGCGCATCTGTTGATCCGGATCA
>NZ_CEZFMW010000180.1:0-4110 GCF_982993085.1 Thalassobacter sp.
CGGCTCGGTGCACCAAGGTGCGGCCCTAGAGGTCAAGGCGCTGGATTGGGGCGCGCTGCGTGATGTGTGCCGCCCCGGTGCGGGGCAATCCCCACGCGTTGTGCTGCTGGACCGGGTGTCCGATCCGCACAACGTGGGTGCGATCCTACGCTCGGCTGAAGTGTTTGGCGCGCGCGCGGTTATCGCACCGTCACGCCATTCAGCCCCCGAAACCGGGGCTTTGGCGAAAACGGCGTCAGGCGCGCTCGAACGTCAGCCGTATTTGCGAATAGGCAATCTGGGCGATGCGATGGAGGCTCTCAAGGACCTGGGCTATACCATCATCGGCATGGACGGCGAAGCGCCCGAAACACTGACGGACCTTGCGCCACAAATGTCTGACCGGCCTGTTGCGATTGCGTTAGGGGCCGAAGGTCCCGGCCTGCGGGACCGGACCAAGTCGCTCTGCGATTATCTGGTACGGATCGACCCGGCTGGCGGTTTTGGTTCTTTGAACGTTTCAAATGCGGCGGCCGTGTCCCTATATGCATTGGGCACACAAGGAAGCTAGCATGCCCCATCAGATCAAACTCGCCACGTGTTGTTACTGTGGGCGGCGTACCGCGCTGCGCCCCACGGCACGTGACGGGCATGAGCTGGCCTGCGGTGCGTGCGGCGCGCCCCTGCACAACATGAAGGCAATGCCACTTGATCCTCAGGTGGGGGCATCGCGGAAAAAGCCGTCAGTGCCCAAACCAACGCCGGGCTTTAGCCCGTCTGGTAAAAAGCGAAAGAAACCCAAGAAAAGCAAACCTCTGTGGCGCAAAGCACTGGAGGAGGTTTGGGATGTGGTCGAGGACGTGTTTGACTGACACATAGGCGCTTGAGGGGCGGGTACGATCACGGCTGCGTGAGCCAAACCTTTAAACTAGGCCCTGGGTGCCTATCTATCAGTCATGAAGCGACGAGACTGGAACGCTCGTCACACCTTCACTGTCCCTCGTTCCGCACCTTTTCGCCCGATGCTTGCGTGTCGGGCTTTTTTTTGGGACGGTCGCGCCATGTTAGATAATCCCTCAGACGCCGAGATTTATGATCTGCTGGCTGCCCCGCGCCGCATCGCCCTTGTGGGGGCGTCCCTCAATCCTGCGCGGGCCAGCCATTCCGTGGGCCAGATGCTGGCAGAGCGCGGTCACCATGTTGTGGGGGTGAACCCTGGCCATGCGGGCACGCCGCTATTTGGCCAGCCCATCGTCGCCCGTCTAGAGGACGTGCCCGGGTCGGTCGATATGGTGGATGTTTTTCGCCAAAGCGACGCTTTGCCCGAAATCGTTGAGACGGTGATCACGCAGATGCCATCGGTCAAAGTGATCTGGACGCAGCTTGATGTTATACATGAGGAGGCCGCGTCCCGCGCCCGTGCCGCAGGGTTGATGGTTATTCAAGACCGCTGCCCCGTCATCGAATACCGCCGGTTGTTCTAACGCAGACGGCGGCCTTCGGAATAGGCCACCAATTGCCGCGAAAGCACCCCAATGGCTGTGTGTAGCAGCACCGTTAGGCAGGCCAGCACGATGAGGCTGGCGAACATCAGGTCGATCTTGGCCCGACCATTCGCCAGTAGCATCAAGTAGCCAAGGCCCTTGGACGCCCCGACCCATTCCCCAATCACCGCGCCGATGGGGGCATAGACCGCCGCTAGCCGCAGGCCCGTGCCAAGTGAGGGCAGGGCGTGGGGCACTTGTATCCGCAAAAGCGTCTGCAAAGGTCGCGCGCCCATTATCTTGGCCTGATCCAGTAGCCCGCGGTCAACCCGTGTCAGGCCATCGTGAAAGGCCGACGTAACGGGAAAATAGATGATCAAGACCGTCATCACGATCTTTGAGGCCATTCCATAGCCGAACCAAAGCGTTAGGACCGGCGCAAGGGCAAAGACCGGAACAGCTTGGGTGAATACAAGGATCGGCAGCATCAATCGTTCCGCCGTTTTGGACAGTGTCAGTTGGATTGCCGTAGCCACGCCCAAAAGGGTGCCAAGGATCAGGCCCGCAATGATCTCTTGGAGGGTCACAAGCGCGTTTTCCGCGATCACCTCACGGCTGTGGATCAGGGCGTTCGCTACGCGAAGGGGCGATGGCAGGATGAAGTGGGGCGCGCCGGTGATCCAGACAAGCGCCTGCCATAACCCAAGACCTACGCCGAGGGCGGCCAGTATATCACGCTTTCTCATGCGGCTTGCACCTCTCGCAGATGGGCCAAGAGTGCGGATTGGCAGGCGAGGGTGTCTGGGGCTTCGATGGCGCGGATCGGGGGCGTTGTGGGGGCGGGCCAAGGCATGGCCCCCTGCGCGGACATCACTAGGATTTGATGGCCAAGGCGCGCGGCCTCTGCTGGATCATGGGTCACGAGCAGCACGGTTTTGCCGTGCAATACCTCGGCCGCAAGTTCCTGCATATCCGCGCGGGTTCCGGCATCAAGAGCCGAGAACGGCTCATCCAGTAGGACGATAGGGCGGTCCTCCATTAGGACGCGAGCAAGGGCTGCGCGCTGGCGCATGCCCCCAGACAAAGCGGCAGGCGTTTTGTGTGCATGGGCGCGTAGACCCACGCGGTCCAATAGGGTACGGGCGCGGGCATGGTCCGGTGCCTCACTGCGCAGCTTTGCACCGATCACGACGTTATCCATGACCGACAGCCACGGCATCAACAGATCCGATTGCGCCATATACCCAAGTCGCCCTTCAATGGGGGCGCCGTCGGTTGCGGTGATGGCGCCGTCAAACCCCCCCCCAGTATCGAGGCCCGCAATCAGGCGCAGAACCGTGGATTTTCCCACCCCCGACGGCCCCAGCAAACAGGTCCATTCGGCAGCACCCAACGCGATATCCGCGTCGAACAGCACGCTGTTCGCGATGCTATGCCTGCCGCAAAGCCTGATGCCGGGGGCCGTGGTATCGGGGGGCGATGTCATTCGTTGCGCAATCCCATGCCCCAAAAACCAACCTCAAGCCGGGTGGCTGTTGTGAACCGCTCTTGGAGCGCGTCGGCGCGGGGGCTCGCGTCCAGTGTGCCCAAACGCCGTGCAACGGCGGCGTCCAACATCCCGCCCACCGTTGTGCAGATGCCTTGGTATTCGGCTCCCGAATAGGTGTCGATCCAATCAGAATAGGGCGTGTTGGGGGCGGCCTCTGCCTTAAGCCGCAGGCCGATTTCACCATAGCCCATCACGCACGGCGCCAGTGCCGCCATCAGGTCGAGGAAATCCCCCTGTAGGCCCGCGTCCATGACGTAGCGGGTATAGGCGATGTTCTCGGTCGCCTCGGTGGCGTTGAACAGGGTGTCCTCCGAAATGCCCTCGGCGGCACAGGTTTTGACGTGCAAAGCCATCTCGTAATTGACCAGCCCGTCAACAGTATTCGTACAGACAGTCATTTCTTCGAGGGTTTCGGATTTGACCACGCCGAGCGACCACGCCCGCGCAAAGTGCACCAAGAACACATAGTCCTGCACGAGATAGCGCAGGAAAGCGGCCCTTGGCAGGGACCCATCCCGTAGCCCTTCGACAAAGGCGTGCCGGGTGTATTGGGGCCATGGCGCATCGGGGGTGTTACTGGCGCCTGCGCGCCAGTGTTCAAAGGTTTTGCCGTAATCTGGTGTCATTGCGCAGTCACGTCGATGGCCAGCTTGGACACAGGGTTCACGCTGGGGATCAGGCCTGCGTCGAACAAGAATTGCTCATACGTGGCGTAGCGGCCCGCGCTCATGGCTTGGGGGCGAGTGGCAAAGCGGGGCAGTGTATCGACCCATGCGCGTGCGTTAAGTTCATCGTCCAACTCTTTGGATGTGCTGCGGAAAATATCCCATGCGGCCTCGGGGTGGTTGACGATGTACTGCGTGGCTTTCTCTACGGCGCCCAAAAAGCGGGTGATTTTGTCTGCGTCCATCGTGTCGGGATTGGCTACAAAGATCAGCTCGTCGTAGGCAGGCAGCCCGATTTCCTCAACGGCAAAACAGCGGCCCGCCACACCTTCGATGTCCATCTGGTTCAGTTCAAAGTTCCGGTAGGCACCCAGTACCGCATCCACCTGACCCGACATCAGCGAGGGTGACAGCGACCAGTTCACATTGACCA
>NZ_CEZFMW010000181.1:0-4083 GCF_982993085.1 Thalassobacter sp.
AAATCCGACTGGGACGCCTACGAAACCTCCTGGGATTTCACCACGCTCCCGCTGCTCTCGCCGGATCATCGCGGCGAGACGCTGGCGGCGAGCTATGCCACGCTGCGCGCCCATTGGCAGTCCATGACGGACGAGATGAAAGCCCTTGAGGAAGAGAACAACCGCATCTTCATCGACGCCTATGGTCTGCAAGACGAGCTGACCCCCGAGGTGCCGATCGAGGAGATCACCCTCACCTGCAACCCCGCCTATCGTTATGGCGTGAAGGGCTCCGAGGAAGCCAATGAGGCCCGCCTGCGCGCCGATACCATGGCCGAGTTCCTGTCCTACGCCGTGGGCTGCATGTTCGGGCGCTACAGCCTCGACGCGCCGGGCCTGATCCTCGCCAACCAGGGCGAGCGGCTGGAGGATTACCTCGCCCGCATCCCCGAACCGACCTTCATGCCCGATGCGGACAACGTGATCCCCGTGCTCGACGGTGACTGGTTCCCCGACGACATCACCGAACGCTTCCGCCTGTTTTTGCGCACCACCTTCGGCGAGGCGCATTTCCGCGAGAACCTGCGCTATGTCGAAGAGGCGCTTGGCAAGGACATCCGCAAGTATTTCACCAAGGATTTCTACGCCGATCACGTCAAACGCTACAAGAAGCGCCCGATCTACTGGATGTTCTCGAGCCCCAAGGGGACGTTCAACGCGCTGATCTACATGCACCGCTATCGCGCCGACACGGTGTCGGTTCTGCTCAACGATTACCTGCGCGAATTCATCAGTAAGCTTGAGGGTGAGCGAGGGCGGCTAGAAAAGCTGTCCGATGATCCAAGCGCCAGCCAGGGCCAGCGCACCAAGGCGCTGAAGGACATGGCCGTTATCGCAAAACAGGTCGACGAGCTGAATGAATGGGAACGCGATGTCGTCTTCCCGCTGGCGCAAACCAAGATCGAGATCGACCTCGATGACGGCGTGAAGGCGAACTATCCCAAGTTCGGAGCCGCGCTGAAAAAGATTGTTGGGGTGAGTTGATGGACACGAACGCGCTGAAGAAGTTTGCCCAAGCCGCCCGCAATTTGGCTGTAGATCAGGTCAGCTCCAAGCTTGATCTGGTGCTTGATCCGGCCTCGCCCGCGCGGCGGGAACATCCGCAGGCGATGAAAGAGCTTGATGCTTCGATCGCGCGGGATGGTAAGGCGCAGGTGATCGAGCAGGTCGCCTACACCTGGTTCAACCGTTTCACTGCGCTGCGCTTCATGGATGCGAATGGCTACACGACGGTTGGGGTTGTTTCGCCGGCTGAGGGGCAGACGCGGCCGGAGATATTGGCTGAGGCGATGGCGGGGAACCTGCCCGAGGGTGCGTCGGGAAGCATCGCGGCGCTGCTTGATGGCCGCACGCCATCGTCTGATCCGCAGGGGGAGGCTTATCGCCAGCTCTTGGTCCATGCCTGCAACCAGTGGCACGGGCCGATGCCGTTCCTGTTCGAAGAGTTGGACGACTATACCGAACTGCTGATGCCCGAGGATCTGCTGTCGCAATCCTCGATCCTTGCCGAACTGCGCAAGGTGATGACCGAAGACGCTTGCCAAGACGTCGAGATCATCGGCTGGCTCTACCAGTTCTACATCTCGGAGAAGAAGGACCAGGTCTTCGCGGGGCTGAAGAAGAACCAGAAGATCACCGCCGAGAACATCCCCGCCGCGACGCAGCTCTTCACCCCGCACTGGATCGTCCGCTACCTGGTGGAGAACTCGCTGGGGCGGCTCTGGCTGCTGAACCGGCCCGACAGCCGCCTGGCGGAGCGGATGGACTATTACATCGCGCCCGAAGAGCCCGAGACGGACTTCCTGCGCATCACCAAGCCCGAGGATATCCGCATCTGCGATCCCGCCGCCGGGTCGGGGCACATGCTGACCTATGCCTTTGACCTGCTCTACGCCATCTACGAGGAAGAGGGATATGACGCGACAGAGATCCCCGCGCTGATCCTGACGCACAACCTGACCGGGGTGGAGATTGACGACCGCGCGGGCGCGCTGGCCGCCTTTGCGCTGGCGATGAAGGCGGCGGCGCGGCTGGGGCGGCGGCGGTTCCTGCGGATGGGGGCGAAACCCGACATCTGCGTGTTGCAGAACGTGAGCTTTACGCCTGCCGAGATGCAGGACGTGGCCGCCGTGGTGGGCAAGGATCTGTTCACCGATGAGCTGCGCGAGACATGTGCGCAGTTTGAGCAGGCCAAGAACTTCGGCTCGCTGATCGTGCCGAGGTTGCGCGATCCGGCAGAGACCCTGCGGGTGGTCGAGGCGCGGGATTTTGGCGGCGATCTGTTGTTGAAAGAGGTGCAGGAGCGCATTACCGCCGTGCTGCGCATGGCCGAGGCGCTGTCGCCGAAGTATCACGTCGTGGTGGCCAACCCGCCGTATATGGGCTCGAGTGGGATGAATGTGCAGATCGCCGCCTTTCTGAAAGAAAAATATCCTAACGTAAAATCAGACTTGTTCTCCGCGTTCATCGCCAGAAACATCCAACTTGCCTTGCCTAAAGCACAGTTGGGCTTCATGACACCATTTGTATGGATGTTCATCTCGTCATACGAAAAACTTCGACTATTATTGCTTGAGCAAAAAACAATAACAAGCTTGATTCAATTGGAATATTCAGGCTTTGATGGTGCTACGGTACCAATTTGCACATTCACTTTGCAGAACGATTGTGACCCAAAATTCAAAGGCGGTTATATTCGACTTTCGGATTTCCGCGGCGCAGCCAACCAAGGCCCAAAAACACTGGAAGCTATAAGCAATAAAGACTGCGGGTGGTTCTATCGCACATCAGCGGAAGACCTTGGGAAAATTCCGGGAAGACCAATTGCGTATTGGGTATCAAATAATATTGCTAACTTATTTGATAATGTCCCAAGTTTATCTTTGAGCGCAACTGCAAAGCAAGGCTTGGCAACGGGAGACAACGATAGATTCCTGCGAGCTTGGCATGAAGTAGGGAAGGCTTCCATCAATCGCACCACCAAGTCTTTTCAAGATTCTGAGAGCTTAGTAGAAAAGTGGGTACCTTATTCAAAAGGTGGGGGGTATCGGAAGTGGTTTGGGTATTCTGACTTTGTAGTCTATTGGCCCAATGGCGGGGAAGCTATTAGAAATTTCAAAGATGAAAATGGTAACGAGAGATCGCGTTTCAGGGCCTATGAGTATTATTTTAAGGAGGCAGCAACTTGGGGGTTAATAACTTCGTCCAAGTTTAGTTGCCGCTACAGAGATTTTGGCTCAGTTTTTGACATTGGGGGTATGTCAGCTTTCTCAAAAGATGCCAAGCCGGATAACTTGGTTTCGTTTCTCAATTCAAAACCATGTGAAACAATGCTTTCTCTGCTCAGCCCAACTCTAAACTTTCAGATTGGGGATATTGAAAAGCTACCACTCAAAATCGAAATGCTCGGTTCCGACCTTTTGCATTCTATTTCTAACGGCTGCATCGAACTCTCCAAATTCGACTGGGACGCCTACGAAACCTCCTGGGATTTTACGACGCTCCCGCTGCTCCAACCCGATCACCGCACCGAGACGCTGGAGGGCACCTACACCACCCTCCGCACCCATTGGCAGGGCATGACGGACGAGATGCAGCGGCTGGAGGAAGAGAACAACCGCATCTTCATCGACGCCTACGGGTTGCAAGACGAGCTGACCCCCGAGGTGCCGCTCAACGAGATCACCCTCACCTGCAACCCCGCGTATCGCTATGGCATCAAGAACGAAGCCGAGGCCAACGAGACCCGTCTGCGCGCCGACACCATGGCCGAGTTCCTCTCCTACGCCGTGGGCTGCATGTTCGGGCGCTACAGCCTTGATGCGCCGGGCCTGATCCTCGCCAATCAGGGCGAAACGCTGGCCGACTACCTCGCCCGCATCCCCGAGCCGCAGTTCATGCCGGACGAAGACAACGTCATCCCCGTGCTCGACAGTGACTGGTTCCCCGACGACATCACCGAACGCTTCCGCCTGTTCCTGCGCGTTAGTTTCGGCGAGGCGCATTTCCGCGAGAACCTGCGCTATATCGAGGACGCGCTTGGCA